>JAYVKT010000001.1:0-8305 GCA_043768195.1 Chitinophagaceae bacterium
TACAAAAAAGGCGAAGGGGTTACTTCTGCGCCAAAGGGAATGCAGAATACTATTGAAACGGTAGTAAATTTTGTAAAAGACGAAGTGGCAAAACCAAATCTGGGTCACAAGTACACCAAATATTTACCCCTCTTACTTACTATCTTTTTCTTTATTCTTATTAATAACATATTTGGGTTGATACCCGGTTCGGCTAATGTTACTGGTAACATTGCTTTTACGTTGGTGTTGTCGCTGGTTTCCTTTGTGGTTATTATGTTTAGTACCAACAAGCATTACTGGGCTCACATTTTTAATCCGCCGGTACCGGCAGGAGTAAAACCCATTCTTGTTCCAGTGGAGATACTGGGTGTGTTTACCAAACCATTTGCATTGATGATAAGGTTGTTTGCCAACATGGTGGCCGGTCACATTCTTATTATTTGTTTGATTTCCCTGATTTTTATTTTAGGTGCATTAAATCAATATGTAGGTCTGGGGTTTGCACCTTTGTCAATTGGTTTTACCGTGTTTATTTATTTTATCGAAATATTGGTAGCATTCTTACAGGCATTCATCTTCACCAACCTGACGGCGGTCTTCATCGGTCAGGCTTTTGAAGGTGAGCATCATGCAGAAGAAGCACATCATTAATAAAGTCTTTTTTTAATCAAATATAAAATCACAATCATGGATTTAACTCTCTTAGCAGACATGGCAAATGCAGGTGGTGCAATTGGCGCAGGTCTGGGTGCAATCGGTGCTGGTATTGGTATTGGCCAAATCGGTAAAGGTGCCCTGGAAGCTATTGCCCGCCAGCCGGAAGCTATCAATGACATCAGAAGCAACATGATCCTTACTGCCGCCCTGGTAGAAGGAGCTGCGTTGTTCTCTATCATCATTGGTTTCCTTGCGATGGTGCTTTAAAAAACTACTGCATTCAATGCACAGGGCGGCGAATGCAGTTTTTACTTTGACTTTAATTAGCGACGAATAAATTTTTTTCTATGCAATTACTTACACCATCATTTGGTTTGCTTATCTGGACAATGCTGGCCTTCCTCATTGTATTTTTTATTCTTAAAAAATTCGCCTGGCCGGCTATCGTTGGCGGCTTGAAGAAGAGAGAAGAAACAATTGCTGAGTCTTTAGCTACCGCTGAAAAAGTAAAAGCGGAGATGGCTCAAATGAAGAATGAAAACGAAGCATTATTAGCTACTGCCCGTGAAGAAAGAGGAAAATTGTTGAAAGAAGCAAGGGAAACAAAAGACAAAATCATCAGCGAAGCGAAAGAGCAGGCTAAAACGGAGGCCAATAAAATACTTGCTGAAACACAGGCTGCTATTAATGCACAAAAAATGGCCGCCATAACAGAAGTAAAAAATCAGGTGGGTAAACTGGTTATAGAAGTGAGTGAAAAAGTATTGAGAAAAGAACTGGGTAATAAAGAAGCCCAGGAAGCCCATATTAAAGGACTGGTTGACGAAGTAAAAATGAATTAAGAACAGCTGCGAGCTGTGAGTTGTGAGCTGCGAGTTTAGTCGCTTTTGGCTCGAAACTCGAAGCTCAATGCTCGAAGCTATAAACTATGCCTAATCCACGTTTAGCAACGAGATACGCCAAATCACTGATTGACCTTGCGATTGAAAAAGGTGAGTTGGAAAAAGTGTTTGCAGATATGCAATGGCTGCAGGCTGTTTGCAAAAGCAATAAAGATTTTGTAAACCTGTTGCGCAGCCCCATCATTAAAGGAGATACCAAAAAGAAAATACTCGAAGCTATAACGACAGGTAATATCAGTGAAATAACAGCTGCCTTCAACAGGTTGCTTATTACTAAGGGCAGGGAAAGTAATTTACCGGAAATAAGTAATGCTTTCATCACTGCTTATAAAGAGAAGAAAAATATTCAGACCATTAAGCTGACAACGGCAATTCCGGTTAGTGATGCTGTTAAAAATGCAATACTGAAACAGGTAAAAGAATCAGGTAATTTTCAAAACGTAGAGTTAGAAGAAAAAATAGATGCTGATTTGATAGGCGGCTTTGTGCTACAAGTGGGAGATAAATTGGTAGATGCAAGTATTTTATATGATTTAAGAACCATTGCAAAACAATTTAAGAACAACGATTTTATTTACAACATCAGATAATTACAAAAGCTAAACAAAATAATATGGCAGAGATTAAACCAGACGAAATATCAGCGATACTGCGTCAGCAGTTAAGCAACTTTAATGCCGGTGCCGACCTGGAAGAAGTGGGTTCGGTGTTGCAGGTGGGTGATGGTATTGCCCGGGTATATGGATTAGGTAATGTTCGCTATGGTGAACTGGTAGAATTTGAAAACGGGGTAAGGGCTATTGCCTTGAACCTGGAAGAAGATAATGTGGGTGTGGTATTGATGGGGGAAAGCGGATCTATTAAAGAGGGTGCAAAAGTTAAACGTACCGGGCAGATTGCTTCCATCAAAGTAGGAGAAGGTATGTCGGGCCGAGTGGTAAACACATTGGGTCAGCCAATAGATGGTAAAGGACCAATTGCCGGCGAATTATATGAAATGCCATTAGAAAGAAAAGCACCTGGTGTTATCTTCCGGGAGCCGGTAAAAGAACCATTGCAAACAGGTATCAAAGCCATTGATGCGATGATTCCGATTGGCCGTGGACAAAGGGAATTGATTATCGGTGACCGTCAAACTGGTAAAACGGCCATTGCGGTTGACACCATCATCAACCAAAGAGAATTTTTTGCAGCAGGAAAACCTGTGTATTGTATATATGTGGCTATTGGTCAGAAGGCATCTACTATTGCCGGAGTAATGCAAACATTGGAAGATGCCGGTGCAATGCAATACACTACTATTGTTGCCGCTTCTGCATCAGACCCCGCACCCTTACAGTTCTATGCACCATTTGCCGGTGCTGCTATCGGAGAATTTTTCCGTGATACTGGCCGCCCTGCCTTGATTATTTATGATGATCTTTCTAAACAAGCCGTGGCTTATCGTGAAGTATCATTACTGCTTCGTCGCCCCCCGGGTCGTGAAGCATATCCTGGCGATGTATTCTATCTGCATAGCCGTTTATTAGAAAGAGCTGCAAAAGTTATCAATAACGATGAGATGGTAAAGAACATGAACGACCTTCCTGATTCCATCAAACACCTGGTAAAAGGCGGCGGTTCTTTAACAGCTCTTCCAATCATTGAAACACAGGCTGGTGACGTATCAGCCTATATCCCTACCAATGTAATTTCGATTACCGATGGACAGATATTTTTGGAAACAAACCTTTTCTTATCAGGCATTCGTCCAGCTATTAACGTAGGTATCTCTGTTAGCCGTGTGGGCGGTAATGCACAGATTAAATCAATGAAAAAAGTGGCCGGTACATTAAAACTTGACCAGGCGCTGTACCGTGAGTTAGAAGCTTTTTCTAAATTTGGTGGCGACCTTGATGCGGCTACTAAAAATGTAATTGATAAAGGAGCAAGAAATGTGGAAGTGTTGAAACAGGCACAGTATTCTCCATTTGCAGTAGAAAAACAAGTTGCTATCATTTACCTCGGTACAAATGGATTGTTGAAAAATGTTGCAGTAAAAAAGGTAAAAGAGTTCGAAGAGCAGTTCTTAATGGAAATGGACAACAAACTTCCTGATGTGATGGCTGAATTCAAAAAAGGAAACTTGCCGGAAGATGGCATTAAGAAGATGGTGGATCTGGCAAAGGAGATAATACCGCAGTATAAATAAGAATTACTTTATTAATAATTAAATCCTGCTGCAAAGCAGGATTTTTTATTTTATGTGCAAAATATTTACCTTGTTCCCTTCAACCCCTCAGCGCAATATTACATTATGTACAAAGCATTGATAATTGACGACAACAAAGTAGCCCGGGTAATGCTGGTCGAAATGCTTCGCAAAATTGATACTATTGAATTAGTGGGAGAATTTGAAGATGCCCCTTCAGCTATTTCAACCTTAAAGAAAGGAAATATTGATATTCTCTTTCTTGATGTGGAGATGCCGGGCATGTCGGGGTTGGAATTATTAAAAATATTGACGGAGAAACCACTTACCATACTGGTAACTGCCCAGGCTGGTTATGCAGTGGAAGCTTTTGAATTAAATGTGGTTGATTACCTGGTAAAGCCATTCTCAGTTTCACGGGTTATACTCGCCGTAGAAAGGGCGGTTGAATTATTACAGGTAAAGAATACAAAAGTAAACCAGGTGGAGAATAACCATATTTTCATCCGGGACGGAAAAACAATCCGTAAAATTTTTCTCCACAGCATTTTATGGCTGGAGGCAAAAGGTGACTATGTAAAAATTGTAACTCAACACGGAAATTTTGTTATTCATTCTACGTTGCGAAACCTGGAGGAAAAATTATCTGGTAATGAGTTTGTACGGATACACCGGAGTTACATAATCCCCACTAATAAGATTGATTATATAGAAGATGGGGCTGCTTTTATACAGGGAACTCCGCTGCCCGTATCGGAAAACTATAAAAATGAATTACTGAAAAATCTCAGGTTGCTTTAGTTTCCCTAACCAACGTGTATGAAACCCCGAATAGGTTATTTTTTTTGGATACTGGTGCTTGCCTTTGGGCTTATGATATTAGTTGTAGCTGCCCAGCTACTTACCAAAAGAAACATTAGCGGACTGAAAAAAGGAAACAAGGAGGCGGTTATCACTTTTACTATTAATAACCGGCTTCAGGATCTTGTTAATCTTAGTTTCGAGCTGGAAACAAAAATCACTAATTCCGGTAACCGGGCTTACAATAAGCAATCGCTGACAGACTCATTAACAATGCTTGGCTATAACGGGTCGGTATTGGAACAGATTAACCTTAATGATGAGATGACAGCCAGGTTCAAAAAACTGAATGGGTTTATAAACCATCAGATAGAATCAAGCCTGGGTGTTTTACAAAATAGTGGTACTTCAAAGCCACAGCAAATAGATTCTCTCCGGAAATTACAGGTAGCAGACAGTGTTTATGTAACTGCATTAGGCATCCAGAAATATTTGGAAAATGATTTGCAGTCTACCTTAAACAATAATACGGCGGCATCATCCCGGTTAACGGCTTATAACAGGACACTGGCTATTATAGCTATTGGGGCTGTGTTGATACTTGGTACGATTATCATTAACCGGCACCTCAGGCAGGTGCAGTTGATTGCAGCACTGGAAACGGCAACAGCTGTAGCAAAAAAATCAGCACAGATAAAAGAACAGTTCCTCGCCAATATGAGCCATGAAATAAGGACGCCTTTAAATGCAATAAAAGGATTCAGCCGTTTAATGGCACAAACACCAATGAGCCGGGAGCAACAGCAATATGCCGGTATTATTAATGATGCCAGCAGTAGCCTGATACATATTGTAAATGATATTCTGGATATTTCAAAAATAGAAGCTGGTAAATTACGAATAGAGCAAAAGGAGTTTGATCTTGGTAAAATATTACAAACGGTTGAATATATATTTTTAACTGCAGCTACAGAAAAAGAACTTGATTATTCTCAGCATATTAAAGATAATGTGCCATTACAATTGAAAGGTGATCCCGAAAGGCTTTCACAAATACTAATTAACCTTATAAATAACGGAATTAAATTTACCCCGACAGGGTATGTCAACATTGTTGTTTCGGTACAAAAAGAAGAAAAAGAAAAAGTGTGGATTCGATTTCAGGTAGAAGATTCTGGAGTTGGCATTCCGGCAGATAAGCAGGATAAGATATTTCAACGCTTTGAACAGCTCGATACAAATAATGAAAAAGTGATACAGGGTACAGGCCTCGGGTTAAGTATTGTAAAAAGTCTGACTGAATTAATGGGTGGCGACATTACAGTTGTAAGTGAATACGGAAAAGGTTCGGTTTTTAAAGTATTGCTGCCATTTGAAAAACTTGCTGCTGATGTTTCAGCCGACAAGGCTGGAAAAACTGATTTTATTCCGGCTTATTATTACACCGGTGCTTCCGTATTAGTGGTGGAAGATAACAAGGTTAACCAATTGTTGTTAAAACACACCCTGGCTGGATTGGATGTCATTACTGAAATTGTTTCTAATGGACAAGAAGCCCTTGACGCAATTAGTAAGAAAAAATTTGACCTGATATTGCTTGATATACAAATGCCGGTTATGGATGGGTATGCAACTATCGCATCACTACGGAAAAATAATAACACAACTACACCGGTAGTAGCAATGACAGCGTATGCCATGCCGGGTGAAAAAGAGAAATGCCTGGCCGCAGGAATGAATGATTACCTCGCCAAGCCAATTGACTTTCCACAATTGATAAGTGTATTGGAGAAATTTTTACAACCGGGTAAGGCCACAGAAAAAAAATCAGGCATATCGCCGGAGGAAGCAGATAATTTCTTACTGCTACTGGCCGGCGGAGATAAAAATATTGTCCGCAGAATACTGGAAGAAATAAAACAGGAGATACCCCATACTGTAGCAAAGCTGGAGCAAGTACAAAGCACCAAAAATTTTGCTGAGTTAAACAGTATCTGTCATCACATGATTTCTACATTTTCTCCCATGGGAAATGAGACTGCCATAATGAAGAATATTCAACAGCTTCGTAATGCGGGCAATGAGAAAGAAAATAACAGTAATACGTTAAGGCTCATAACTGTGTTGCAAAATGAATTAACCGGGCTAGGGTACGAATTGAAAGAGAAAATTGACAGCATGAATTAGATTTCAGTAATTTTAACCGACAGAAAAACATGCAGCAGATGCAATCACCAGGAAAAAATTTATACTTCATATTATGGGGTGGTGCTGCACTCATCGGAATGGCGATGGCGATAATTGGGTATAATCAGCAAAGGGGAGAAAAAAAATTGCTTAAGAACCGTGGATTAATATCAAACAAGTCGTCAGATAATGCCATTAACGAATTGCTCTTATCCGGGGATGAATTGACAATCGAAGAAAAAAAATCTTTTATCAGCCTTTACCTGAAACCCGGGGACGATGAAGGTGCTATAACATACCAAAAAATCAACACTAAAAGAGAGGGAGTGTATAAACAAATTCTTCAACGAAAGATGAACAGGTTGAACGGGAAACCCAGTGATGATTTTTCTGTGAGGCCGGTGCCAAAGTAAAAAAGGAAAATATGAAATTTATTATCTACGTGGTATTTACAGGTGTTATCGTTTCCTCATGTGGAACACAAAGGAAAATGGAAGCCACCCGTGAAGCATTGTCTGTAATAAAAGAAGGGCAGGAAAGGGAAAATTTAAAACTAGGTGCGGTTGGCGGCATCGCCGGTACAAAAATGCAAGAAGGGAGAATTGATAAGAATATCAACTCTCTTATTATGGCAAAGTTGAAAAAATATAAAGAAAGTGCTGATTCGGTAAGTAAGGATGCCGCAGCCATTGAAACTTTACTATCGGATAAAAAGGAATTTAGAAAAAAGTATAAAACATTTGTATTGCCCAACCTTGAGTTGTTACAAAAAAATAATGAACAATATGCTGACCGGCTGACTTTATACTTGATGGTGGAGGATGGGTTGAATATTGCGAACTACCAGCTTTTTGATCTGGCCGCTTTCTTTGGGCCGGGTAAGTATGTAATACCTGATGATAAAACGGAACTGGCATTAGTATCATTTGCCCCAATCGTTGATTCGCTTATACTTTTTTCCAACAAGTACAATACTATACCACGAACAGCCACATTAATTGTTTTGGGATTTGCCGATGGCACAGGTTTTTCTGATGATGGACCTCTCTTTGACACTCTTACTGCTTTAATTGGAAAAAAAGATGCAGGCAAAGAAGAGTTGAATCAAAAGCTTTCGGAGCTACGGGCAAAAGAATTAAGCAAACAGCTTACAAAAGTTTTTTTTCAAAAAGCTTCATCGTTTATCAACTTCGATAAAATTCATATTGACTACATTAACCAGGGAAAAGGGGAAGAATATCCGCTTCCTTACATCAAGGACTATACTACAGATGATTCCAGACGAAGAATTGTACTTTGTTACTGGGCAGTTCTTCCTGACTAATTTTTTTGCAAGCTGCAATGAGGGCTTTCCCTTTATCATCGTTAGTCTGTGGTTTTTTATACAACACAGCAACCTTAATTACGGGTACGTCATTTTTTTTATCCCCGGGAATATTCATTTCAACGGGCTACTATCACCTTTAAGCGAAATATCTTCTCCCCAAACTTTTTCGCCTATTACTTTGCCATGCTTTGAGGTAAAACAGGCAACGGGGGAGGGTACAATAATTTAGGTTAATGGTTGGTCCCAAAAGGCCGCTTT
>JAYVKT010000002.1:0-2679 GCA_043768195.1 Chitinophagaceae bacterium
CGTAGATGATTGCTCTTGATGCATTCACTAATAAGCTGCAATCTTTATTCATACCATATTTGCTTACTTCTTCTAAGCTGCCGCCCTGGAAACCAACACCCGGCACCAATAAAAAATGATCAGGAATTATTTTGCGGATAGCTGCAAGGCCACTTGCTTTTGTGGCGCCTACCACAAACATTAAATTTGCCGGTGTGCCCCAGTTACTCACTTTTCGTAAAACACTTTCATATAAAAATTCACTGCCCTGGTTCGTGTCTTCACTAACTAACCTCAGCTGTTCAAAATCTTCGCTGCCCGGGTTGCTCGTTAATCCTAAAACTATAGCCCATTTATTTTCAAATTGTAAAAATGGCTTCACACTGTCTTCGCCCATGTACGGTGCAACTGTAATGGAATCGAAAGGTAGCATTTCAAAAAATGCTTTGGCATATTGGGTTGACGTATTACCAATATCGCCACGCTTGGCATCGGCAATAGTGAAACATTCTGCAGGAATATATTTCACCGTTCTTTCCATCGCTTCCCATCCTTTCAGTCCCATCGCTTCGTAAAAAGCGGTATTTATTTTATAGGCTACGCAAAGGTCTTTTGTAGCATCAATAATAGCTTTATTAAATTCAAATACCGCATCGGGGTGCGATTGTAAATGCTTTGGAATTTTTGTAATATCGGTATCTAATCCAACGCAGAGGTAAGATCTTTTTGTTTGTATCTGTTCTATTAATTGTTTCCTGGTCATGCGGCAAAGTTAACCTGTTAATTTGTTTATCCGTTTAAACGGCGCTCCATTTCTTCGGCAACAGCAATAGAATTACCGTCTCCTCTTTTTTTCAATTGTTCGATAATATTTTTTTGAGAAGCTTCATCCCTGTTTTGGCTCAGTTTAAATACATTATCCAGGCTTTCCACTTCAATACTGAAACCAACAATGGCTTTCACCATATGGTTGATATAGTTTTTGGATAAGCTATCAAAAGAAGCTGCAGATTGCGTACCTACATACCTGTCACTCAGCGCTTTTACCATTTGCACTGTTCCTGCTTCGTCCACAAAATTGATTTTTCCTTTTGCATGTACGGTCATGTAATTCCATGTAGAGCCAATGGAAGGATCGGTGTACCAGTTGGCACTTACAAAACAATGCGGCCCTGTAAAAAGCACCAGTACATCACTGTTTTTTTCAAATGCAAGATGATGGTCAGTCTTTCGCATCATGTGACCTTCTAAAAATATTTTGCCATCCACAGCTTTTATATGCAGTGGAATTTGTGTTGCTACCGGGTATTTTTCGCCGGTGCCGGTAATTAAGGCAAAAGCATTTTCTTTCATGAAGGCAATAACTTTTTCATCATCCTGTTCGGTGTAGTAAGAAAATTTGTACATAAAAATAATTATTGGGCTAAAGCCCGTTGGTTTTTATCTGTTACCCGCCCTGAAGGGCGGGGCAATTCAAAAATTGCTATACATTGAAGTTCAATTTTTGTAAAATGTATTTCAATTGCCCCAGCCTTCAGGCTGGGGATAATAATCAAAAGTTGCCGGCTTTAGCCCAATAGCTTTTCTAACATCATTTCCTCCACATCTTCACCCTGCCAATTATTTTCAATATCCGGCAATGCCATCACCTGTTGCATGATTGCTTCTTGTTTTATACTGTTTTTCAAAGCATCGCTATATCTTATCTGCGGACTGAAAGTGACCTGTGTATAAGCTGGTGTCCATTTATCAGGATGTTTTTTGCTGAATGCGGCTTCAATTTTCTTCTGCAATAAAAATTTAGGATCCCCCACTTTATCTCTCATCTCAATAAAATTATTCAAAGCCAGTTCGGCAATAGCATCCCCATCGGGCTTGCGTAAAGTTTGATATTCATACAGAATTAAGCCCCAGTCCTCATTATGTTTATCTATCAATTCGTTTAAAACACGGCAATCTTCAAAACCGCAGTTCATGCCTTGTCCAAAAAAGGGAACGATCGCATGTGCAGCATCGCCTATCAATGCAAACCTGTCTTCTCTTATCCAGGGAAAACATTTTACGGTTACTAAAGACGAGGTAGGGTTATTAAAAAAATCTTCTTCCAACGTAGGCATTAACGGAACAGCATCGGCAAATGTTTTTTCAAAAAATGATTTTACTTTTTCTTTTGTATCAAGAGAAGCAAAAGAAGGGTCTCCATCGAAAGGAAAAAATAAAGTGCAGGTAAAACTACCCTCAATATTCGGCAAAGCGATTAACATGTAGTTTCCTCTTGGCCAGATATGTAATGCATTTTTCTCCATCATAAATTCACCATTCGGCCCGACTGGAATATTTAATTCTTTATAACCAAAGTCAATATAGTATTGTTGATATTGAAAACGGTCGTGTTGTAATTGATGGGTTAGCCTTGCTGCAGAATAAGCGCCATCGCTGCCGAAGGCAAGTTGATAGTTGATGGTTGATAGTTGATGGTTAGCATTTTCAAAATGAGCAGTATTGTTTTTCCAGTCTATCTTTTCACATTTTTGGTTGAAGAAAATTTCTGCACCATTATTTTCTGCAAGGTTCATCAGCATCTTATTCAACTCTCCTCTTGATACAGAATTAATAAACTGTCCTTCTTTACCATAAGGCTGAAAAGCTGTAGTCCCATCCAAATTGTGAATGAAACGACCATGCATGGGAATGGAAATC
>JAYVKT010000003.1:0-3245 GCA_043768195.1 Chitinophagaceae bacterium
TTAACAGGAACTTGTGGAATGCCACTTGTAATTGCTGTCCATGTTGGACTACCGGCATTCAGGTTGGTGGTTTTCCAAATATTAACAACACCAAAAGCAGATAAGGTTACATACGCAGTATTCACATTTTGCGGATCAATAACCGTACGGGCTATAAAACCGTTAGGAATTACATTACCTGCATCAAGATTCGTTAAGGTTGCTGACCCGGTAGTGGTACCAAAAAGCCCACCGTTATTCTGTCCTACTATTCTTACATTATCATTTTGTGGGGAAATACCAATTGCACTGATGGGATTAGTAAGGTTTTGGCTAACAGCGGTATGGTTCAACCCTTTATCAGTGGAACGGTATAAAATATTAGCTCCATAATAAATTGTATTGGGATTGCCGGGGCCCTGCTCCAGCGGTGCGTAAAACAAGACTGCTCCGCCACAGGGAATACCATTGCCTGCAACTCCGTTACAACCTCTGAATGCCCAAGCACCTTCTACTGCACCAGCAGTAGTGGAAACGGTACCATAGCCTTGCAGAGTCCCAGAATTGAAATATGTATGATACATATCCACCGTAGTGGTATTGGCTGCATTCTGATCAATGACAGCATATCCTCCGTCACCAAAGTCTACCCGAAACCAAGTAGCGTCAGGTCTGTACATATTAGTACCATTATCCTGT
Source organism: Chitinophagaceae bacterium (assembly GCA_043768195.1). Taxonomy (GTDB): domain Bacteria; phylum Bacteroidota; class Bacteroidia; order Chitinophagales; family Chitinophagaceae; genus JJ008. The sequence goes on from JAYVKT010000003.1 coordinate 679, forward strand.
GTTCCTCCGATTGTATAATTAGGATCGGAGGGATGCACTGCCAATCCCATAAACTGGGTAGCCCGGAAAGTAGTGTTATTAATAGAAGTCCATGTACTTCCAGAATTGGTAGATTTATAAATACCACCATCGGAACCAAAATAAATAGTGCTTGGTGTAGAAGATGATACCCCAATGACATGTGAGTCCACATGTAATCCGCTGGCACTAGTGGTAAATGATACGCCGCTATTGGTGGAAAAACCAAATACAAAAGCTGGTGCACCACCCAAATACACACGGGTAGGATCGTTGGGATCAACTGCTACAGCAATATCATAGAAGCACTGTGGTGTACAAAAATTGTTATCTATCTGTTGCGTCCAGGTAGTTCCACCATCTATTGACATTAAAACTGTACCCCCTCCAAAACCAGAGGCTGCATATATAGTGGGATTAGGGCCAGAAGTATGTTGAATAGCAAATTCAGTAAATACGCCGGTAGATGGTTGGGTTTGTGTAAAAGTTGGAGAAGCTGACAAAGCATTGGTAGAAGTATAAATACCTGTCTGGCTACAAATCAGCAAATCAGGGTTAAGCGGATCCAGTACCATGTCTCTTACACTTGCATTAGCATTTCCTGCCAACCCTGTTAGTTTTGTAAAAGTGGGGTCTGCAGAAGTAGCATCTGTACTACGATATATACCCTGGCTTGGTAATACGCCAGGTGTAGTGCCCCCTATACCACCAATGCCTGAAGCGGTGGAAACAAAAATTATAGCCGGATTAGTAGGATGAACAAGTATCCTGCTGATAGCCCTTCCCGTAAAAACATCTGCATTCACAGCATCATCATTTAAAGGACCAGTGAGGGTAGGTGTAGCAGAGCTGGCGTTATCAATACGGTAAACGCCAACACCAAAATAGCTGTCAGCAGAAAAGTTAGGTTCCCCTGTTCCTACATATATTGTTTCGGGTGATGAGGGGGAGATAGCAATAGTACCGATAGCAAGGCTCATGGCATTGTCCATTAACGGCGTCCATGTAGTACCCCCATTAGTAGAACGGTAAAGCCCACCCTGTGCGGTACCCACATAAACTATATCAGGGTTGGTTGGATGTACTGCAATAGAGATTGTTCGTCCGGAAACAGCCAACTGTGGGCCGGTACCTACCTGACCATTAGGAATAGGGTTAGGCCCAATTTCTGTCCACACTGCATCTGGTGTAGCCCGGCCTGCACTTGCTCTCTGAGCCCTTTGCCTTTCCATAAAATTTATTGCGTCAACCCTTTTAGTGGGATCGAAGGGCTGGTCTTTAGTAACACCCCGCAATTGTGCGATAGCCTCGCTGCGGCGTTTCATAAACTCTTCTTTCACTCCTTTGTGCCGGGCTAAATCTTCCTTAGTAATATTTGTTTGCGCCCAGATGGACTGACACAGGAGAATCAATAAAATAAAAAGTGTTAAATGGCGGAATAGATTAATTCCAGCTTTTGTGGCAGAGAATTTCCTCATAAGAAATGTTTAATCAGTTTAGTTAATGGTTTTTGTCAGCTTCATCAGGGGGGATTAAACACAAAGCAAAAACTTATCAATAAAATGGTTACTTATTTAATAAGTGCCAGGTGCTTTAGTCAGAAGTAAACTTCTAAGTTGCTACAAGTTATTTAAGTTTTTTTATACTGCAATATTTTTCATTAAGCAGTTTGCGGGGCAGTATTAGTATGATAAATAGTAAAAAAGCTATATGACTACATTAATCATCTTATTCTTAACGTAAATGATTTTCTTAGGTTGCTTTCCTTCCAACCATTTTTGCACCACTTCATCTTTTAGTATTGTTTCCTCTACCTGTTGCTGGGTAATGTCTAATGGCAACGTAATCTCATGTCTTGTTTTTCCATTGATGGCAATGGGGTAGGCTTTGGAAGATTCTTTGACGTATTTTTCTTCAAAGGTTGGGTAAACCTCACCCCCAACCCCTCTCCACTCCGTGGAGAGGGGAGTTGTGCGTAGCTGCGCATACAACTCTTCTGCAATGTGCGGTGCGTAGGGAGCCAATAATATTAAGAGTGGCTCCAGTATTTTTCTTTTGTGACATTTTAAATCGGTGAGTTCGTTGGTGGCTATCATAAAACCGCTGACTGCTGTATTGAAACTGAACCGTTCGGTGTCCTGTTCTATTTTTTTGATGGTGTTGTGTAGTAATTTTAGTTCGGCTGCCGTCGGCTCATCATCTGTAACAATCAAGGCCTCCCCAAACCCCTCCGCCGGGGGGGCTTTAGTTTCCTTAAAGAATAATCTCCAAAACTTTTTCAGGAAGCGATGTACTCCTTCTATGCCTTTGGTGTCCCAAGGTTTGCTCATTTCTACCGGTCCGAGGAACATTTCATACATACGGAAGGTATCGGCGCCGTAATTATCACAAAGAATCCTTGGATCTACTGTATTAAAATATCGCTTGCTCATTTTCTCGGTTTCAACACCGCAGATGTATTTGCCATCTTCTAAAATAAATTTGACGTCAGCAAATTCACCTCCTTTCCATTTCTTAAATTTTTCAATATCCAATTCTACTCCATCAAC
>JAYVKT010000004.1:0-5461 GCA_043768195.1 Chitinophagaceae bacterium
CTCTGCTGGGCATTGTTATGGATGTGCTGAGAGCTAATAAAGGGGAATTCCTTTGGTTTGGCCAACCGGGTGGTTCGCCGGCGCAACGTAAAAAGATAGGTTCATTATTAGAAACACCAAACTTCTATAGTTATTTATCAGGAACAGATAATTTAAAAATTACACAGGCCATCAGTGGGCGGGGAGACAAAGCTGAAATTGATGAAGTACTAAAGAAAGTAAATCTTTATAACCGCCGTCGGAGTTCATTCAAATCATTCAGCCTGGGTATGAAGCAACGGCTGGCTATTGGTGCTGCTTTACTCGGCAGCCCCAAAGTGCTGGTGCTGGATGAACCAACCAACGGTCTGGATCCGGTAGGAATATCTGAAATAAGAAAATTAATTATTGAGCTAAAAGACCAGGGTCATACCATCATCATGGCAAGCCACCTGCTGGATGAAGTGGAGAAAGTATGTACCCATGCGGCTATTTTAAAAACGGGTAATATAATAACTACCGGAAGTGTGGAAGAAATAATGAAGGACGAAGATATTGTGGAGCTTAGTGCTGGTGATATGAACGCTTTATCATCCGTACTAAAATACTTTGGGAAAGAAGTTGTTGTCGATTATAAAACAAACACGGTTCAAATTATTTTTCCGAAAGGAACAGCAAAGATGGAAGAGATAAATCAACATTGCTTTAACAATGGAGTAGTGCTGACACAATTAGTAGTAAGAAAGAAGCGGCTTGAAGCAAGATTCTTCGAATTGACAAATAACTAAATACATATCCCGCAAAGACACCAAGTACACTAACTTTATTTTTCTGTGGGCTTTGTGTTTTTGTGGGAAACAAAATAAAGAATATGACTACACTGATACGTACAGAATGGCTGAAGATGAAAAAGTATAATGCTTTTTGGTGGATACTGGGGCTAACTGCCCTTTCTTATCCGGGCATTAATTATATTTTTTACATGGTGTACGACAATCTGGTTAATCAGCCTTCAGAAATAGGGCAAGCAGCAAAAATGCTTGTTGGCAACCCGTTTACTTTCCCTGAGGTGTGGCATACCGTAGCCTATTTTTCTTCCTGGTTTGTTTTTATTCCTGCTGTTATTGTCATTATGTTCATTACAAATGAATATACATTCCGCACCCACCGGCAAAACATTATAGACGGCTGGAGCCGCAGCCAGTTTATTACCAGCAAACTGGTAGATGTATTATTGATAACCGGGTTGATAACGGTTTTATATTTTGCTGTTTCATTCGTTTCAGGCATTACCAGTCAATCGAGGCTGATACAAAACACCTGGGGACAGGTTTATTATATTGGCTTATTTGCTTTACAAACTTTTGCCCAGCTATCCGTTGCTTTTTTAATTGGTTTCTTAGTTAAAAAAGCCTTTATTGCCCTGGGTATATTTATTTTCTATTTTATGATTTTTGAGCCAATTATTGTTGGCCTTTTAAAAGTGTACGGTAATGATGCTGGTCGTTTTATGCCACTGGAAATTTCTGACCGGATAGTACCAGTACCGGCTTTCCTGGGCAAAATTGATATAGAATCATACAAAAAATCGCTGGATGCAATTCAATTGCATGTTATCCTTACCATTATTATTACCGCTGTTATCTGGTTAATCTGCTATCGGATAAACAGCAGAAGAGATTTGAAATAATTCCCGGGCTGATATCCCAAATAAAGGTTTATGCCTCCTGTAGCCCGTTTATGCCCCGGCTCTGATTGGACAGTGCAGGAATCATCTTATCAATTTGCTCAAAAGCACAAATACCCCCTCATGGGTATATGTTTGATGAATTTTTCCGTTTACTTTACATACTGTACTTTACAGAACAATAAAAGTTATGAAAAGTCTTATTACCACATTACTATCTGCATTTGCGTTAGTTGCTTTTAGCCAGCCCTCAACACCTGTTTTGCAGATTAAAACAGGAATGCATACAGCCACTGGCAGAAGAATTTCAACAGATGCTGACGCTAAATACATATTAACCTGCAGTGATGATAAAACAGCACGGCTATGGGATGTCATCAGTGGCAACCTGCTTAATACTTATCGCATACCTGTTGGAGGCACTAATGAAGGAAAAATATTTGCCTGCGCCTTAAGCCCTGATGGAAAAATTGCCGCACTTGCCGGGTGGACAGGGTATGAATGGGATAATGCCATGAGTATTTATCTTGTCAATACGCAGTCGGGCAGCATTGTTCATCGCATCCAGGATTTACCTGAAGTAATTAATGATATTGAATTTTCGCCTGATGGCAGATGGATGGCCGCTGGTATGAGTGGCGACAATGGTGTACGCATTTTTAATACCGGAGGTTGGGGGGAATATAAAAAACTAGAAGGTTATGGGAAAACGGTGAACAATGTTGCTTTTAGGCCCGGTGGCGGATTTGCCACTGTATCTTATGACGGGAAACTAAGACTATATAACAGCCGTTTCGAACTGGTGACAGAAAAAGAGGGAACCGCAGGGCAAGAATTTTATTCACTTGCATTTAACCCTGCCGGAAATTTGCTGGCCGTTGGCTATGAAGATGCTGCGACGGTTGAAGTAAGGGATGCATCGAATTTATCCATTTTGTACAGGCCATCTGTTGAAGGATCGGAAAATAAGGGTGGCAGTTTAGATATACTTAGTTTTTCTGCCGATGGCAGTAAATTATATGGCGGTGGAAGTTATAACAAACTAGATGAAGAAGGCGACTGGAAAAGAGCGGTTCGTTGCTGGAACAATGCCGGCAAAGGAAGTTATACCGATTTACTCTTGTTGAAAAATGTTGTTATGGATATAAAGCCGCTCAATGATGGATCGATGGCGGTGATTGGAGGGTATCCTGATATTGTAATAATAAACCCATATAATAAGGTGAGCTGGTATCTCTCTGCAGGAAATAATGATTATGCTTCCAGAGATAAATCCCATTTCAAGATCAATACCAGCGGTTCAGCAATAGGGTTTACCCCATTTGGACAGGAAGCATATAGCTTTGATGTGTTGCAAAGAGAGTTAATACAGGAAGAGTCTTTGTTTCCTTCATCAGTAGATGCTAATGCCGGCATCGAAATAACAGACTGGGAAACCAGCCAAAACACAAAAATCAACGGAAAAAATATATCGTTTTTAGAAAGCAATGAATTTTGCCGTAGTACAGACATCACCACTAAAGGCAAGCAAATCGTATTCGGTGCAGATTTTAATTTATACCTGTCGGATAATAACGGGGAGAAAATATGGAAAACCTCATTGCCCGGTGAAGCAAGTGCCGTTAATATAAGCGGCAATGATAAAGTGGTGGTAGCAGCTATGAAAGATGGAAGCATCCGTTGGTACAATTTGAAAGATGGCAAAGAATTGCTGGCATTTTATTTACATGCAGATAAAAAGAGATGGGTGCTGTTTACTCCTTCCGGGTATTATGATGCTTCGCCTGGCGCAGAAGATTTCTTAGGCTGGCATTTAAATAACGGTGCCGATAATTCGCCATCATTCTATCCTGTTTCAAGGTTCAAAGAAAAATTTTATCGCCCTGATATTATTGATGCCGTTTTTGAAACCTATGAGGAAGAAGATGCAATTACACTGGCCAACCAGCGGAGTACAAAAAAAATCGTTACAGAGCAAGCTGATATCCGGCAAAAACTACCTCCTGTTGTTACCATTAATGGCCCGGCAAATGGCAGCAGTATCAGCAGCAATACAGTTAATATCAGCTATACAATCAACAGTCCGTTAGATGCTCCTGCAAAAAACATCAGGGTATTAGTTGATGGCAGACCTATATCAACTGAACGAGGATTGAAGCCTGTAGCTTCAGGAGCTCAAAAAATAACAATTGCTGTTCCATCACAGGATTGCATCGTAACCCTGCTGGCAGAAAATGATAATGGCACCAGCCCTGAAACCAGCCTCTTTCTAAAATGGGTAGCACCTGTTGCCATTAAAGAAGAGTTTGTCTATAAACCAAAACTATATGTACTGGCCATTGGGGTAAGTGAGTATAATAACCCGGAACTTAAATTGGGCTTTGCCGCAAAAGATGCCGGAGATTTTGCCAATGCCATAGCCAAACAAAAAGGTAGCCTCTATGGTGATGTAGTAATAAAGAAGCTGACTAATAAAGAAGCTACCAAAGATGATATAATAGATGGATTAGACTGGATACAAAAACAAACGGGTCAGAAGGATGTAGCCATGATATTTTATGCAGGACATGGCATCAATGATAACAATGGTGTTTTTTACATGCTGCCCGTAGGTGCCGATCTCGAAAGAGTAAGAGCCACCTGTTTGAATTTTGAAGAATTAAAACAAACAGTTAGCAGCATTGCGGGTAAGGTAGTGGTATTTATAGATGCCTGTCACAGTGGTAATGTAATGGGTGGCAGGCGGGGTGGCAGTGACATTAATGCAGTTGTAAATGAATTATCAAGTACCGAAAACGGTGCTATTACTTTTACCAGCAGCACCGGAAAGGAGTTTTCTTTGGAAGATAAGCTTTGGGGTAATGGTGCATTTACCAAAGCGGTGATAGAGGGTTTGAGTGGCAAAGCAGTCATTAGCGGCAAGAATAAGGTTACCATTAAAAGTCTTGATGCTTATATTTCTGAAAGAGTAAAAGAATTGACAAAAGGGAAACAACATCCCACTTCGGTTTCACCACCGAATGTCCCTGATTTTCCAATATCAATAATACAATAAAAAACCCTCCGGTAGAAACCGGAGGGAACAACTAAAAAACACTAGCTTATTGCTAAGGTTTCATTGGAACGAACTTGCTTCAGCTTCGCTTCGCAATGACGAAACGAAGCAATACATTATAAATCAGTCGGGTTTCTTCCCGTCTAAGAAGGTATTGATGCTGCTGATGTGTGATTGATTTTTGTCGTCTGTCTTGACTTCGTAACTACTGTAAAAGTTTTCTACCTGAGAATGGCCTGCCTGTCCGCCGGACAGGTTTTGATGCAATTCCATATTGCGGCGGATATATGCCGGCACAGTTTCAAACTCATTGTTGGGGTCAGCAGCGTTAACATTGAATGACAAGTTTCTCAACTTGTGCAATCGTTCGGCTGCCCTACGTTGTTGTTCTTCGGTTTCGTCCTGCAGAGCAGAATCCTCAACCTCCGGGAACAAAGGTGTCTGAGCCTGGTGGGCCAACGGCATATCCGCCGCAGGAATGTCATCCCTTTCTATTATTTGCATTTGCAATTCAAGGAGTTCTTCCTCTTCATTGCTGGCAAGTGCAGAAGGAACCGGTTCTTCGGCAGAAGTAATTGAGGTAACGACCTCTGGTTTAGATTCTGCGTAGATATTGGACGGTCTGGCCAGATAACCTCCCGATGCTGCAGACACCGGAGTTGTACTAGTACTATCTTTTACGCTGTGTATTAATGCAGCGTCTGTTTCTTTAATTGTTGCGGGAACGGATTGTAAAGATC
>JAYVKT010000005.1:0-8206 GCA_043768195.1 Chitinophagaceae bacterium
CAGTAATCCCTTTGGCTTTATTCATGGTGCCGAGGCGATAAAAGCAAGCTGGTATTAGTTGTGCATAGTAACCAAAGTCCTCTGCACCCATACGGAGCTCTGTTTCACTTACTTTGTCTGCACCCATATATTCTGCCGCTTTGCTCATGGCGGAGGTTGTTACTTTTTCATTATTCATAACACAAGGATAGCCTACGTCAATATGAAGGTCAACTTCGCCGCCCATAGAATGAACGAGGTCGGTGGTTAGTTTACGAATAAGTTCATGTGCTTTAAAACGCCATGTTTCATCCATAGCCCTGAACGTTCCCATCATTTTTACTTCGTTGGGAATAACGTTGGTAGTATTGCCTCCATTAAAAGAAGAAATAGAAAGAACAGACGGATTGAAAGGATTATTATTTCTGCTTATCAATTGTTGCAAAGCAATTATTAAATGCGAACTGATAAGAATAGGATCAATAACCAAATGCGGTGATGCCGCATGACCGCCTTTACCTTTTATGGTAATATATAATTCATCGGCACTGGCCATTACTTTACCGCTGCGAAAACTTAATTCGCCAACTTCTAAAATAGTATTTACATGCAACGCCAAAATAGCTTGCGGAGTTGGGTTTTCCAGCACACCATCTTTTATCATCAGCGAAGCACCACCGGGATTTTTTTCTTCACCGGGTTGAAAAACTAATTTTACCGTTCCTTCCCATTCATCTTTTAACTCTGTCAGAATTTTTGCAGCACCTAATAAACAAGTTGTATGCACATCATGTCCGCATGCATGCATCACTCCATCATTTTTTGATTTATAGAGGATGTCATTTTCTTCTTTGATTGGTAATGCATCCATATCTGCCCGCAATGCAATAACCCGGCTATCCGGTTTTTTCCCTTTTATCAACCCAACTACACCCGTTGTTGCTTTTACTTCAAACGGAATTCCCAATTCTGTCAATTTGCTTTGTACAAATTTGGATGTTTCAAATTCCTGGTAACTCAGTTCGGGATGGGCATGAAGGTGATGGCGGATTTCTATAAATTCAGGAGCATATTTTTTTGCCAGTGCTTTTATTCTTTCTTGCATGGCGCAAAAATAAATAATCCCCACCGGGAGGCGGGGATTATTTGAAGAAAAGGTTGCCTGTAAACTTAAGGCGTTATATCGTCGCTTTCGCCATTTTTACCAGGTTTCACTTCTATAATGTCTTTCATAATAAAAACACCTTTTGGAAAATAAGTGTTTAATCTTTTCTGATAAGCTTCAGCATCTTTACGGTCTTTAAAATTTCCTGCCTTTACCCTGAAATAAGGAGATTGATACCACATATAAGCTTTCAGGTCGGGGAAGAAAGTATAGACTTTTGTTTTGGCCGCCATTGCTTCGTCACGGTTGTTGGTACTGATGATCATCAGCCGAAAACCTTTATCAGTTCTTCGTCCGTCCCGGCTGGTTACTTCATTAATGGTGGCCTGCTTTTTTACCAGCAGATCCAATCTTGGATCTTTGTGTACAATTACTGAATTGGTGTCAACGGGTTCTTTGCCTGTGGTATCCTTTTGAGCAAAGCTGTTTGTAGCGATACTAAAAATGACAATTGCAAAAATGAATTTCATATTTATTATTAAGTTCAAAAATCTTACCAAAATTAATATCCTGCTCCGGAACTGGCAATATTTTCCACCGGGTGCCAGGTGGTTTTTATTTCCTGGGTGTCCATAATGAAGTAAGGCGATTGTCCTTCATCGGTGTACCAGTTTATCTTATCATAGAAAGTGATGCGTTTCAGATTAGTGGCCGATTTTTCCCGCATCATTTTCTTTACCTCAGAATTATTTTCACAATAAATGGTTGCATTTACGTCCATGTGGTCAACAAACCAACTTGCCAGTTCTGAAGGCTTGCCTGTTAAAATATTTACAACGCCACCGGGCAGGTCAGAAGAATTTAATACTTCGGCAAACGTAACGGCGCAAAGCGGTTTTGTTTCAGAGGCTAAAACGATACAGGTATTGCCACCGGCAATAACAGGAGCAATAACAGAAACCAATCCTAACAAAGAATCATTCTGTGGTGCAATGATAGAGACAACACCTGTTGGCTCCGGCACTGAAAAATTAAAATGTGATGATGCCACAGGATTTACTGCACTGAATATTTGCTGAAATTTATCGCACCAGCCGGCATAATATATTAAGCGGTCAATAGCCAGGTTCACTTCTTTCTCAGCTTTTGCTTTGGTGGCATCCTGTTGCATCAACTCCTCAATGAACTGTGCTTTTCTTCCTTCCAGCATTTCAGCCATGCGGTATAATATCTGGCTGTGGTTGAAGGCGGCTCTTCCACTCCAGCCACTAACAGCACCTCTGGCTGATACAACAGCATCCCGGAAATCTTTTCTGGAACTCAGGCAAACATTCGCCAATTTTTTTCCTGCTGAGTTGGTAGGAATATAATAACGACCTGATTCTGTTCTGGGAAATTGTCCGCCAATATAAATTTTATAGGTCTTCAATACTTCCAATCGTTTAGCAGAATTTTTTTTCTCTAAGCCATTCTCGCTGATTGAAAGCGAAGATTTTTTTAATGCTTTTTCCATATAATAGAACGCAGATTTTTATGATGTTGATGATTTTCGCTGATGAACATAATTAATCTTAATAATCATGATAATCAGCGGTCATGTATTTAAACAATATTCACATAAGCCGCCAACCCATGCAATCCACCCTCTCTTCCAAACCCACTTTCTTTATAACCACCAAAAGGCGATGTTGGGTCGAACTTGTTAAAAGTGTTTGCCCAAATTACACCAGCCCTCATTCGTTTGGTCATGTTGAAAATTTTAGAACCTTTATCTGTCCACACACCGGCACTTAAACCATAAGGTGAGTTATTTGCTTTTTCAATTACTTCATCATCTGTTCTGAAAGTAAGAATGGAAAGCACCGGTCCAAAAATTTCTTCCTGTGCTATGCGATTGCTTTGTGCCACATTGGTAAACATGGTGGGGCGACAGAAAAATCCTTTGCCCGGCAGCTTGCAACTGCTCTCATACATTTCAGCACCTTCTTTTTTACCAATGCTGATGTATTTATGAATAATATCTAATTGAGATTTTGAATTAATGGCACCAATGTCGGTATTCTTATCCATCGGGTCGCCAACAATCAATGATTCAATTCTGTCTCTTAATTTTCGTATCACTTCTTTCGCCACCGATTCCTGCACATACAAACGGGAACCTGCACAACACACATGACCCTGGTTAAAATAAATTCCATTAATAACCCCTTCCACGGCCTGGTCAAGTGGTGCATCTTCAAAAATGATATTCGCTGCTTTGCCACCCAACTCCAATGTTGCTTTTTTATTCGTACCTGCAATAGCCCGTTGAATAATTTTACCAACATCAGTGGAACCAGTGAATGCAATTTTATTTACATCTGGATGATTAACAATCGCTGCACCTGTTGCACCTGCACCAGTAATAATATTCACCACACCCGGTGGTAAATCTGCTTCCTGAATTATTTCAGCCAGTTTCAATGCAGTTAACGGAGTTGTTTCAGCAGATTTTAAAACAACTGTATTGCCTGTTGCAATAGCCGGTGCAATTTTCCATGCCGCCATCAACAATGGAAAATTCCAGGGAATGATTTGTCCAGCAACACCCAATGGCTCTGTCCGGCGATTTGGGAATGCATATTCCAATTTATCTGCCCAGCCAGCATAGTAAAAAAAATGATTGGCAGCAGTCGGCACATCAAAGTCACGGCTTTCTTTTATCGGTTTGCCACCATCCAATGATTCTATGATGGCCAGCTCCCTTGCTTTTTCCTGCATTATCCTTGCGATGCGAAAAATATATTTTGCCCTTTCTTTCGCAGGCATTTTCTTCCACACTTTGTCGTAAGCATTGCGGGCAGCCTTCACTGCGTTGTCAACATCAGCGGCATTGGCATCGGCTACTTCGCTCAGCTTTTCTTCATTCGCCGGATTAATTGTATCAAAATATTTTTTACTCAAAGGTTTTTGCCATTCGCCATTAATAAACAAATCGTATTGCTTATTAATTGTAGCTGCACTTTTACTCTCCGGTGCAGGTGCATACTCCCACGAAGTATCAAACTTTAATTTGATGGTGTTGCTTTTCTTTGTCGAAGTCCTTTTCTTAGCTACTGGCATAAATTGTTTTTTATGTAACCAGCGACAGCAACTATGGGCATATCTTCCGTTGCTTCGCACTTCATTATTCTAAATTCTTATCATCAAAAATTTCACTCCTCAGATGCTAATTTATCGTTATTAGTAACTTTTTTCCTGTCTATTAGTTTTTTAACCCGTTCGATTAAGTAAATCAGGAATAGTACAAACTGGAACCATCTAAATCCTCTTTTTTCTGGTACTTCCTCCCAAAACCTAAAGAATATCATTAAGATTATAGCTGCTGCTAATACCCCAATATGAATCAATAAGCCATATTTCTTCCAAAATTTTTTCATCGTTTTTTTCTTTGGGCATTAATCCACCCCGGTTTCTTACAGCACTTTGTTTTCCTTAATTCGCCCCTCCAAGGAGGGGAAGTTCACTAAAACATAAAGCTTCTATCTCTTGCATTCAATAAAGAGTATTTAAATTTTCAGACTCTAAGAACCCTCCTTCGGAGGGCAGGGAGGCCCCTTAATCCACCGAAAAATAATTTGCACTCTGATACTGTCCCGTTTTTAATTTCACCAATTGCATCAACACATCATTTGCCAGACTACTGGCACCAAAACGAAACCATTCATTGTTCAGCCAATCTTCTCCCAACACTTCTTTTACCATTACCAAATAATGCAACGCCAGTTTTGATTTGGAAATTCCACCCGCAGGTTTCATTCCAATCATCTTTCCAGTCTTGTAATAAAAATCTCTTATTGCTTCCAGCATTACTAAGGTAACAGGCATTGTTGCCGCAGGAGCAATTTTACCCGTTGATGTTTTTATAAAATCGGCACCGGCATGCATAGCAATATCACTTGCTCGTCGCACTTTATCATAAGTGCCGAGTTCGCCGGTTTCTAAAATCACTTTTAATCTGGCTTCGCCACAGGCTTCTTTAATAGCAGCTATTTCATCAAACACAAAATTATATTCACCACTATGAAATTTTCCACGGCTTATAACCATATCCACTTCATCTGCCCCTTCGTTTACCGCATATTTTGTATCTCTTATTTTTATTTCTTTGGGAGCTTGCCCGCTGGGGAAGGCCGTAGCAACGGAAGCCACTTTTATTCCAGAATCGCCTAAAGCCTTTTTTGCAACTTTCACCATACTCGGATAAACGCATATCGCAGCTACAGTAGGAATATCGGCGAGAGCATCATGCGGATGCATCGCTTTGTAGCAAAGCTGTTTTACTTTTCCATCGGTGTCTTTTCCTTCCAGGGTAGTCAGGTCAATCATGTTCAGCACCAGCTTCAGTCCATTCTCTTTCGATTCGTTTTTAATGCTGCGTTTGGTAAACCGGGAAGCTCTTTCTTCCACACCCACCTGGTCTATCCGGGGCGAAAGGCTAAAGTCAGGAAGAATAATTGTTGATTTGGCAGCAGCCATAGCATGAAAAATTAAGGATTTCAAAGATAACCAAAGTTCCGGGGAAAGGATGCGGAGGATTTTACGTCAAAACCTTGCCTTTTGTCATATTAAATTAATGTGATAAACCGGATTACAGTAAATTCGAAACATCTAAAACTGAATTGTAATGAGAAAATTTAAACTACTGCTTTTAGGCAGTCTTATGGGTGTTTGCTCACTGCAAGCCCAGCTTACTTTCCCCGAAAACGGCATAGCCGATCAGAGGCATGGCCATTATGCTTTTACCAATGCAACGGTTGTAAAAGATGCAACAACCACAATTACCAATGCTACACTTGTTATTAAAGACGGACGAATTACCGCCGTCGGTTCAGGACTAAAAGTTCCTGCCGGAGCTGTAGAAATAGATTGTAAGGGAAAATACATCTATCCATCATTTATTGATATTTATTCCGACTACGGCACACCACAGCGTACTGCCGGTGCCGGTGCTGGTGGGTTCAACTTTAACCAGGCTCCGCAATTAGAAACAGCAGTAAAAGGCCCCTATGGCTGGAACCAGGCCATCAAATCGGATGTGGATGTTTATAAAGTTTTTGCTGTTAATGAAGTAACTGCAAAACCTCTTCGGGAAGCTGGCTTTGGTTCGGTGCTTACTCATGTAAAGGATGGTGTGGCAAGAGGCACAGGTGCAGTAGTAACATTAGCCAACGAAAAAGAAAACCTTGTTATCATAAAAGAAAAAGCATCTGCTCATTACTCTTTCAACAAAGGAATATCTACCCAAAGTTACCCAAGCTCTATGATGGGTTATATTGCTCTGCTGCGACAGACTTATTTGGATGCTGCCTGGTATAAAAACAAACCTTACCAGGAAGGGTTTAATGCAACACTACAGGCATGGAACGATAACCAGAGTTTACCACAGATTTTTGAAGCCAATGATAAGTGGAATAATTTAAGATCTGATAAAATTGGTGATGAGTTTGGTGTGCAGTATATCATTAAAGCCGGTCAAAATGAATATCAGCGTATTAAAGAAATGAAAGCAACGAATGCAACATTTATTCTTCCGCTTAATTATCCTGTAGCCCAGGATGTAGAAGATCCTAATGATGCAAGATTTGTATCTATGAATGATATGAAGCATTGGGAACTGGCACCAACTAATGCTGCTGCATTTGAGAAAGCAGGTATTCCTTTTTGCCTGACTACTGCCGACCTTAGAAGTGTAGCTACTTTTTGGAGCAGTCTTCGTAAAGCAATGGAATATGGACTAAGCGAAAGCAAAGTGATGGAAGCATTGACAAAAACTCCGGCAACTACACTAGGTGTTTATGACAAAGTAGGAAGCCTTGATGCAGGTAAGCTGGGAAATTTCTTAATCACTAACGGCCCATTGTTTAGTGAGAAAACAATCATCTTACAAAACTGGGTACAAGGAATTAAATACAATGTGAAAGAAGATGCTGCCAGTGCTGCGGGTACATATGCACTTAGTGTAAACACTCCTTCCGGAACAGAAAAATATACACTGGATGTAAAAAGTGCAAGCAGTGTTACCATGTTTGCAAAAGATACGTTGAATTCTAAATTCACTTTTGATGGTAAGCAGGTGAAAATAAGTTTTGCACCAATGGCACGCCGTCAACGGCCTGCAACAACTCCGGGGCAAACGCCTGATACAACAAGAAGACCACCTGGCGGCGGCTTTCCCGGTGCTGGCGGTTTTACAAGAGGTGGTGCTACTGACCCAACTTTACCAGTAACTGCTACAAGATTAAGTGGTATAAGTAATGGAACAGAATGGAATGGTACAGGAACAGATTCACTCGGCAATTCATTAACATGGACAGCTACCCTGGTAAAATTGGCCGAAGCAAAAGCAGACAGTGTAAAGAAAAAAGAAATGCCCGTTGTCGGAAAAGTGATGTATCCGTTTGAGCCATTTGGATGGAGTGAAGAAGAAAAACCAAAACAGGAAAACATACTAATTAAAAATGCTACCGTATGGACGAATGAAAAGGAAGGCGTACTGGAAAATGCAGACGTATTGATTAAGGATGGTAAAATTTCCGCCGTTGGAAAAAATTTATCTGATGCTTCTGCAAGAGTAATTGATGGCACGGGCAAGCATGTAACAGCCGGCATCATTGATGAACATTCACACATAGCAGCAGCTTCAATAAATGAAGGCGCACAATCTGTAACAGCAGAAGTTCGCATTGCTGATAATTTAAATCCTGATGATATTAATATTTATCGCCAGTTGAGTGGTGGCGTTACCTCATCTCATATTCTGCATGGCTCTGCTAATGTTATTGGCGGACAAACACAATTGATCAAACTTCGCTGGGGAGCAAACGATGAGGATTTGAAGTTTAAAGGATGGCCCGGTCAGATAAAATTTGCCTTGGGTGAAAATGTAAAACGTTCCAATTTTCAAATACCGGGCGGCAACAACCGCTACCCCGATACAAGAATGGGAGTGGAGCAGGTGCTGGAAGATGCATTTACCCGTGCAAAGGATTATCAAAAAGAATGGAAAACCTATAACGATGCAAAGGATAAGAAAGGATTAAATATACCAAGAAGAGATTTGGAACTGGATGCCTTAGTAGA
>JAYVKT010000006.1:0-2218 GCA_043768195.1 Chitinophagaceae bacterium
CCGGCAGTATGGAGGCTGACGAAGCTCCGGCATCAGAACATGCAGCCGGGATTAGGAAAATCTTCACATCCCTTCCACAATAGAAATGTTACTCAATCTGTTCTTGCATTTACTTAGTGTCGTTAAACAAATTTAACAGGCGGAAAAGGTGACTGGCACTATACTTGAAATTTTCTATGGTCAATTTTTAGTGCCCAAAAAAATTAAACTACTAAACATGAAAACAAAACTTCTTTCGCTGGCTACAGCAGTATTATTATCATCGGCAGTAATGGCCCAGTTCCATATCGGTGCCAAAGGCGGTGCCAATATCACCAAAGTAAATGGAAAGTCATTTAAAGATGAATTCAGGTATGGTTACAGCATCGGTGGCTTTATGGAGGTGCGGTTGGGAAATAAACTTGTTTTGCAACCGGAAGTCCTGTTCAACCAGTATTCTACTACGCTGGACAGCAATTTTAAAAATATCTACCAGGGTGTTTTTAATGCATCTGCCCAAACCAAAGTGAAGCTCAATTACCTCTCCATTCCTATTTTACTTAACTACAAGCTGATTGGCAGTTTTCTTTCGCTTCAGGCCGGGCCTCAGTTCAGTGTGCTGATGAATAACAATAAAACCTTGCTTCAAAACGGGGGAGAAGCTTTTAAAAATGGAGAATTTTCTATGCTGGGTGGTGTGCAATTAAAAGTAGGGGCATTTCGGGTAAACGGCCGCTACTCTATCGGCTTAAACAATATTAATGATATTGACAATCAGGACGAGTGGAAAAATCAGGGTTTTCAGGTATCCGTTGGATTAGCCTTATAGAATCGTAATCCTCATGAATAAGGTCTTCCGGTTTTCCGGAAGGCTTTTTTTTGTCCCAAACAGTTCCGTTTCAGCTACATAGTTTGTCAGTTTGTAATTGGCAGGCATGAATCTTGGCAATACTGATTTCCCGTTATATTTTTAACGCCCCGGCTCATATAAAGTGAGAGGGTGACAGATTGTCTAAAGAAGAATGAAGATTATGGATATGAATATTGAGAAATTTTTACTGCGTACCGAAGATGAGATGGATTTTCTACCGATTATACCGCTGAATGAAAGTGATCAGGAAGATCTGAATGGTATAGAAGTGCCTGCTGAAATAGCTTTGTTGCCACTGCGCAACACTGTTCTTTTCCCCGGTGTGGTGTTACCGATTACTGTAGGCAGGGATAAGAGTATAAAGGCGGTGAACGATGCGTATAAAGGGGATAAACTGATTGGTGTAGTTGCTCAAAAGGACAGTAATGTAGAAGACCCCGAAGTGAAAGACCTTGAAGCCGTCGGCACTGTTGCCAAAATAGTTAAGTTGATAAAAATGCCTGATGGGGGCACCACCATCATCATTCAGGGCAAGAGCCGTTTTTTAATTGAATCTATTTTTGAAGAAGACCCTTATTTCAAAGCAAAAATTCAAAAAATAGATGAAGAGGAGTCGCCGAAGGATGAAGATTTTAATGCTTATGTAGCCAACATTAAAGATTTGGCCGCAGATATTGTTCAGCTTTCTCCCAACATTCCTACCGAAGCTTCTATTATTCTCCGCAATATCGAAAATCCTTCTTTTCTTATTCACTTTGTGTCAAGCAACCTGAATACAGATATTAAAGACAAGCAACGGTTATTGGAGCTGAACCAGATTCGCCAACGGGCAGATTTATTAATGCAATTGCTGCAAAAAGAGTTGCAGTTTGTGGAACTGAAAAATAAAGTAACCAGTAAGACAAGAACAGAGCTTGATAAACAGCAACGGGATTACTTTCTGCAGCAGCAGATGAAGAGCATTAAAGAAGAGTTGGGTGGCGATAGCAATTCGCAGGAAATAAAAGAAATGCAGAAAAAAGCAGAAGCCAAAAAATGGCCTGCTGCTGCAAAAGAAATGTTCAAAAAAGGAGTGGAGAAATTAGAAAGGATGCACCCAAGCACTCCTGATTTTTCTGTGGTGTATAACCACCTTGACCTGATGCTTGACCTGCCCTGGGAAACCTACACCGAAGATCATTATGATTTGAAGAAAGCCCAAAAGACACTGGATATTGATCATTACGGCATGCATAAAATAAAGGAAAGAATTTTGGAATACCTCGCCGTACTGAAATTAAAAGGAGATATGAAAAGCCCCATACTTTGCTTTGTGGGCCCTCCGGGAATTGGTAAAACATCATTGGGAAGAAGTATTGCTAATGCTAT
>JAYVKT010000007.1:0-4242 GCA_043768195.1 Chitinophagaceae bacterium
CTGTTCATATTTCCTACCAATTCATCATCCGCCATCGGGCAGCCACCTATTCCTTTTAATGCTCCGTCAAATCTTTTGCAGCCAGCTTTTACGGCAGCTACCAATTTTTCATTCCAGTTCGTTAGTGTGGAATGAAGATGAACACCGATTTCAGTTCCGGGCAATGAATCAACGAGGTAGCTTGTTACATCATAAATCTGTTCAGCAGTTGCCACCCCTACCGTATCTGCTAATGAGATGATGCCAATATCCATCGCCACCAATTTATTTACCCATTCAAAAACAATTTCTTCGTCATAGGGATCGCTATAGGGGTTTCCAAATCCCATTGACATATAAACAACTAATTCTTTGCCTGTCTTTACACAGAAGTTCTGAATATCCTCTACCCTGCCGAGTGATTGCTCAATCGTAGAATTTGTATTTCGTTGCTGAAAAGTTTCTGAAACAGAAAAAGGAAACCCGAGATAGTTAATTTGCTCAAACACACTGGCTTCTTCTGCTCCCCGCATATTAGCAACTATGGCAAGTAGTTTTGTATTACCGGCTCCTGACTCAAGACTCCTGACTACCTCTCTTGTATCTGCCATTTGTGGAATTGCTTTCGGGGATACAAAGCTTCCAAAGTCAATGGTATCAAACCCAACTTTTAATAAAGAGTTGATGTATTCGATTTTCTTGTCGGTAGGAATAAAAGGCTTCCAGCCCTGCATGGCATCACGGGGACATTCGATAAGTTTTATTCCGTTTTGAAGTTCCATCACATTCTTTGTTTCATTGCTTCATACAAAATAATACCCGTCGCCACACTTACATTCAAGCTTTCAAAATCCCCTTTCATGGGGATTTTTATTTTTTCATCACATATTTTCATCAATGCAGGATAAATACCGTTGTCTTCACTACCCATAACTATAGCACAGGGCTCAGTTAAATCAACTTCTGCAATAGTTTTGGCCGCTTTCATTTCGCTGGCAAATACTTTTATGCCATTCAGGTGTAGTTCATCTACGGCTTTCATCAAACTGTTTACCCGGCACACGGCCATTTTTTCTAATGCACCGGCCGAAGTAGTTATAGCATCTTCGTTCAACGCACCCACTCCTTTTTCCGGGATAATGATAGCATGTACGCCGGTACAATAAGCAGTCCGGGCAATGCCACCGATATTTCTAATATCCGTAATGCCATCCAATATTAAAAATAAAGGCACTTCACCATTTTCAATCACCAATGAAATAACATTCTGCAAGTTTTGATATTGAACTTTGGCGATTTGTGCCACACAGCCCTCATGGCCACCAATATTAAACCCATCAAGTTTTGCAACAGGTACATAATTTACCGGCACCCCCTGTTGCGAAGCCAGTGCTTTTATTTCATTCACATCCTGCCCGGTTGCTCTTCCATCAAGGTATATCCTGTCTAATTGCTGTCCAGCCTTCAACGCTTCTATCACCGCCTTGCGGCCGATAACAAGAGTATTCTTTTTCGGTCTTTGTTGTTGCCTGTAATTTTTCACTTTGCAAATTTAGGTAAACAAAAACCCCGAAAGAATTTACAATCTTTCGGGGTTCTACTCCCTCTCCACCGGTGGAGAGGGTTGGGGTGAGGTTATTTCAACCCAAATGCTTTCTTCACTTTCCCTACATAATCTAATTTCTCCCAGGTAAATAATTCTACTTTTTTAGTAACCACTTTTCCATCCGGAGAGGTAAATGTCTTTATTACTACTTCAGGCTTGCGTCCCATATGTCCATAAGCTGCAGTTTCGCTGTATATCGGGTTGCGAAGTTTAAAACGTTGTTCAATAAAGTAAGGACGCATATCAAATACACTTTCAACTATTTTGCTGATTTCGCCGTCAGTCAATCCAACTTTAGCAGTACCGTAAGTATCTACGTTGATACTGGTTGGCTGTGCCACACCAATAGCATAAGAAACCTGAACCAGCACTTCACTGCACAAACCAGCCGCTACCAGGTTTTTTGCAATATGCCTTGTAGCATACGCCGCAGAACGGTCAACCTTAGAAGGATCTTTTCCGCTAAATGCACCACCACCGTGTGCACCTTTACCACCATAGGTATCTACAATTATTTTACGACCTGTTAATCCGGTATCGCCATGTGGCCCGCCGATTACAAACTTACCTGTTGGGTTTACATGGTATTTAATATCACTGTTAAACAGCTTCGCATATTTTTTATACTTGGCTTTTATTCTTGGTATAAGAATATTGATAACATCGCTTTTAATTTTTGCCAGCATTTTCGCTTCGCTGTCAAAGTCATCATGCTGTGTAGATATTACAATGGCATCAATACGAACAGGCTGATTGTTATCATCATATTCTAATGTTACCTGGCTCTTAGCATCTGGACGCAGGTAAGGCATTTTAGAATTCTTTTCTCTGCGGATAGCAGCTAATTCAATCAAAAGATTATGTGCCAAATCCAGGGCCAGTGGCATGTAATGCTCTGTTTCATTGGTGGCATAGCCAAACATCATACCCTGGTCGCCAGCGCCTTGCTCTTCCTTTTTCTTTTTATCAACTCCCTGGTTTATATCGGCCGATTGTTCATGTATGGCAGATAAAATACCGCAGGAATTTGCTTCAAACATATATTCACTCTTGGTATATCCTATTTTGCGGATAACGCCACGGGCAATTTCCTGTACGTCCAGATAAGCCTTTGATTTTACTTCACCAGCCAGCACTACCTGACCTGTCGTTACCAATGTTTCGCAGGCCACTTTAGACTGAGGATCAAACGCCAAAAAATTATCAATCAATGCATCTGAAATCTGGTCAGCTACTTTATCAGGGTGTCCTTCGCTTACAGATTCAGAAGTAAATAAATACGGCATGTATTAAAATTTTAGGTCGCAAAGATAAGGGTGTGGCTACAACGAAAAAAGCCTTCCCGCAATAATGGAAAGGCTTTTAAACATATCTTGATAACTATTATTATACTAAAGCTTTGAATATATCAATCTCAGACGGAGACGCCGGGGATTTGTATCAAGAGGGCCGGTGTTGCCAATCACTCTTATTCTTCCTTTTATAATGGCCGGGTTAAGTCCAAAAATACTCGTTGATGTTGCTTCTTTTGAAGAATTTTCATATTTGTTATTAACTATTAAAGGTGCATATAGTCTTAAATCATATAAAGGCCTTGTTTGAGTAAGTACATGCTGAACATACCTGGAAATATTGAATTTCCAAATACTGATTTTATTACCTGTCCCATCTATGGCAGTTGTCGGTACAACTCCAAAAGCAGATAAGTTTGTTGGTTGTCCAAATTCTGGACGGTCAAATGCAACATCAAATGGAATAGCTCTGAATTTTTTATTTGTTGGTATTACCGGGTCAAATGCGTCAAGATATAGAAAATCTGGTCTCCTAAAAGTACTGTCAGAAATATCGTATAACTGCTCTACGATTAACTCAGCCCTGTGAATTACCCTGTTGCTTAAACCAGCCAGACCCGATAGTTTTAAATTGGCAAATGTACCGGGAGAGTTTTGTAAGTATAGTATGGGGTCAGGTGCAGTGCCGTTGTTAAGAGAAGCAATGGTTGGTGTACCACTATAATCCCGTTGTACAAAATTGGCCGCAGCACAGTTTCCGGTGAAAGTAAAATAAGCAAGTGTTGTATCAAATTTTGCCGGGCCGCCTTTATTATACCGGTAATAAACAGCAAGTTTTGTATTAAAGCCCGCCAGGTCGAAGCCCATAACGGCATTACCTGTACTCATTGACTGCAATGCAAAGCCTTTAAACCGTTGTCTAAAAAGTGAATCGCCTGCATAAGCACCTGTTCCGGCAGAATCATAACTAAGCAACCGGGTACCAAAAGAATTATCTAACCGTATTCTCAGTTGATTGGTAGTAGTGTCTTTATATGCTTTTACAGAATCATTCAATGTTCTCGGAAAAAAAGTCCGTGAGCCCAGCAGGTTTGAATAGGTAAGGTCGCTTTTGCGTATCAGGTAAGCTGTATCACTCCTGAAATTGTTCGATTGATCAAGTTCATACACATTAACTGTTTGTGCTGTATTGGTGTCACCATATGTTTCCAGATAGCTAAGTACCAATACTACTGAATCAATGTAGAGGCTGTCTGGCTTATTAGCAAAAGCGAATTTAAAAAAGGGAGGTTTTAATTCAAGGAAAAGCCTGGCATCCGTCTTACCAAAAAATGGGTCGTTATTGATTTTCCCCAGGAAAAATTC
>JAYVKT010000008.1:0-2490 GCA_043768195.1 Chitinophagaceae bacterium
AAAATAAAACCCGATGAAGAACTGGGATTGGTAAAGCGGTTGTATTTTAATCAGTTGCCTTTCTTTAAAAGTTACCAGGAAACTGTAAAAAGGGCTATGTTGTTTGAAAATAATGCCAACTACCGGCTTGGCTATAAAACAGGATGGGGCTTTACTGAAAAAGGGCATGCACTTGGCTGGATAACCGGTTGGATTGAAGAAAATGGGCATCCCTATTTTTTTGTACTGAATATAGAATCACCGGACAAAGATTTTGATATGAAAACTGTCCGGATCAAAATGCTGAAGGATATGCTGAAGTATTTGGGTTTTTTTGATGGAAAAATGTAAAAACAATTTGCCGATTGGTTAATGTGCCAATTTGCCGGTGGCAGAAAGCATAATTGGTTCAAAAATTGCAACCTGTGTATTTTTAATTAGCAAATTCTACATTATCAAATCATCACATTGGGGTTCCAATTTCAATATAAAGAGCTTATTTTCTTATTCGCAGGCATTGCTATTCTTGCTTTACTTTTTATGGGTCTGTTGCAATGGAAGAAAAAAGTAACAAAACGAATTGGCGATAAGGATCTAGTAAAGGC
Organism: Chitinophagaceae bacterium; assembly: GCA_043768195.1. Taxonomy (GTDB): domain Bacteria; phylum Bacteroidota; class Bacteroidia; order Chitinophagales; family Chitinophagaceae; genus JJ008. The sequence continues at coordinate 585 of JAYVKT010000008.1, forward strand.
ATTGATCAGCAACTACTCTGCTAAACTATTCACTTCCAAATTCATTGTTGTTTCGGCGGCATTTGCACTCGGCGTTATTGCGGTGATGAACCCACGGAAACCCGGTGAGTCAACAGCTGTGAACAAAAAAGGAATTGATATTGCCATTGCATTAGATGTAAGCAAAAGTATGCTGGCGGCAGACTTGGCTCCTAACCGGTTGGAAAGAGCCAAACAATTTGTTACCAGGCTGATGAATGAAATGCCAAACGACAGGATTGCATTAATAGTTTTTGCCGGGAAAGCTTATTTGCAAATGCCACTCACTACCGATCATGGCGCAGCACAATTATTTGTATCATCTGCCAGTCCGGATGCGGTGCCGCAACAGGGAACTGTTATAGGCGATGCGTTGGAAATGAGTGCCAATGCTTTTAATACTACAGATAAAAAGTTTAAAACTGTATTGCTTATTTCTGATGGGGAAGACCATGATGAAGATGCCGTAGCTACAGCTAAAAAATTATCGAAACAGGGAGTAATGATAAATACGATTGGCATTGGTTCGCCGGAAGGCGCAACAATACCCGACCCGGTAACAGGGGATGAAAAAAAAGATGAAGCCGGTAATACAGTTATTTCCAGGCTCAATGAAGAGGCTTTAAAAGAAATAGCAACAGCAACCAATGGAATTTACATCCGGTTGCAAAGCAGCGACGAAGCGGTGGCGGTATTGACAAAACAATTATCACAAATAGATAAAAAATCTTTTGCCGATATTTCGCAGATAAATTTCAAAACATATTTTATTTGGTTTGCAGCAGCCATGTTTATTTTATTACTGATAGAAAATTTTATTCCTGAAAGAAGAAAGGTGATAGCATGAAAAGAAAACTGACGATATTATTTATTTTTACTTCGTTGCATTCATTTTCTCAGTCAAAGCCGGTAGAGGTAACTATACAGGCAGGCAACGATTATTATAAGCAACAACAATTTGTAAAAGCTGCAGAAGAATATGGAAAAGCTGTGGCAGCAGACCCTGCAAATGCGACTGCAAAATTTAATCAGGCCAATGCATTGTACAAACAGGATAAAAAAACGACCGCCGCCCAACTGTTTGCAGAAGTAGCAAATAATAGTACAGACAAAGAAATAAAATCAAAAGCTTTTTACAATAAAGGGGTGATATTGACCCAGCAAAAAAATCTGGAAGAAAGTATTGAAGCCTACAAAAATGCCCTCCGAAATACTGCTGATGATAAGGAAGCAAGGGAAAACCTGCAAAAAGCCCTGCTGGAATTGAAAAAGAAAAATGCCGACAAGAAAAAGGAGAATGATCAGCAAAAGAAAAAGAAAGACGATCAAAAGAAACAGCCTCAACCCAAAATGAATCCTAAAGAAGCCGAACAACGACTAAAATTACTCCAGCAAAAAGAAAAGGAAGTGCAGCAAAGGGTACAAAAGGAAAAGACCAAAACCGGCGGCTCTCAGGCCAAAGATTGGTAACAAATGAGCAGATATGCAGATGTGCCAATTTGCAGATGAAAGTCTGATTACAAATGTAATTACTTCGTTTAGTTAGCTAAATTTGCATATTATCTAATTTACACATTTTCATATTTTCTCTCATGCAATTGTACTGCGAATCACTTACCGAATATAAACGCTTAAAGACAAGGGAAGTTAACATTGGCGACCTGCTGCTGGGCAATTTTCATCCAATCCGGGTGCAAACAATGACGACTACTGATACCATGGATACTATTGCAACGGTGGAGCAAAGTATCCGTTGCATTGAAGCCGGTTCAAAATTAATACGTATTACAGCTCCTTCAAAAAACGAAGCAGAAAATTTACTGAATATAAAAAATGAGCTTCGCAAAAGAGGTTACACTACACCCATTGTAGCCGATATTCATTTTAC
>JAYVKT010000009.1:0-5509 GCA_043768195.1 Chitinophagaceae bacterium
TCCCCGTTTGATGCGGGGCTGTTCTAATTGATAATAATGAGCCGCCCACAGCGGATAACTGTCAAACTCACTGCCGAGGTTACGGTTATAAAAATCTACATTGGTATATATAATCGGTTTCACCCCGTAATGGTTCTCTACAATCTGTAACCATTCTTTCATTTCTTTTCTCAATTGTTCCGCTGATGCACCATTCAATTGTTCAGCATCCAATACGGGTGGCATGTCGCCGGGTTCCAATTCCACTTTATCAATAAAATTTTCTGCCTGCATCCTTCCATCTTTTGAGCCAATAAAAAAATGATAGGCTCCTCTGACGATGTCGTTGTCTTTTGTTTTCTTCCAGTTGCGTTTAAAATGCGGGTCTGTATTTCCAATTCCTTCGGTAGCTTTTATAAAAGCAAATCCCAGTTGAATGTTTTTTACTTTCATAGCCTTTACTTCTTCCCAGGCTATCATTGACTGGTATTTGGAAACATCAATTCCATGGATGGAATAGCTTTCAGGAATGGCAATACTAAATTCCGGGTAACGGGTAAATTTTGCTTTGCGGTATGTTAGTTTTTGATATAAAAGCCAGCTTCCTGTAATAAGAATTACAGCAGCAACCCAGGTAATAACTATTCTCCGGGTTTGTCTTTTTTGTTTGGCGGTCAACATGTGGTGGCTGGCTAAAGAGGAATTACAAAACAAATATAAATATCTGTCATGTTGTAATTTGTTAATTCGGGATATGCCTGAGCATTACTCCATTATCCGCAGCTTCGCATAGTTCAGCATTATCTTCTTCTCTCCGTTATGCTCAAACTTTACCGTAGCGATAGGATTATGTGCAGCTCCTTCCATTCGCAATACTTCACCAAAACCAAATTTTTGATGTTCTACTTTTTGTCCTTCTTTTAAAGCAGAAGTATCGCTGGCTTCAAAGTCTGCCGAGGGCACATGTTCTTTTACTTTTGCAGGCAATCCTTTTGGCGGCAGATAAGAAGGTGCTGATTTAGATGCGGCCGGGCCGGCATTATAATAAGTTCCTGATTGGTAATTTACTTTCCCCGATTCACCATCATCTACATTTTTTGCTCTCATTCTCTCAAATGCTGATGTTTTGCTCCAACCACTACCACCCACCTGATTTTTTGCGCCGCCGCCGGCAAAACTTCTGTCCATATATTGCTCTGGCACTTCTTCTATAAAACGGCTGGGTTCATTTTGTACTAATTGGCCAAAGCGGTAACGGGTGTTGGCGTACGTAATCCAGAGCCGCTGTTTAGCTCTTGTAATAACTACATAAAATAAACGTCTTTCTTCTTCCAGTTCTTCTCTTGTATTAATAGCCATTGCATTGGGAAAAAGCATTTCTTCTAACCCCGCAGCAAACACACAACTAAATTCCAATCCTTTGGCTGCATGTATCGTCATTAATTTAATGGTATCCGCATCCGGATCTTTTTCATCTGCGTCGGTTAATAATGTAATTTGTTGCAAGTAAGAAGCAAGGCTTTTATCTACCAGTTCGCCATCTTCATTGTCCGGGCTTTCTGTCCATTCCTTTATAGAGTTTAACAGCTCTTGAATATTTTCATACCGGGCAACACCTTCGGTACTTTTATCATTAAAAAGTTCCTTTACAAAGTTGGTTTGCTTGCCTACATGAAAGGCCACTTCATACGCATTTTGTTTTGTCAGCATACTGGCAAAACTTTTTATCATGGTCACAAAATCCTGCAAGGCTGTAAATGTGCCCGCCCGAAAACCGAACTCATTGGCCTTTTCCAGCACATCCCACATGCTGATATTATTTTCATTCGCCGACAGCACTAATTTATCAATGGTTGTCTTTCCAATTCCTCTTGCAGGATAGTTGATAATTCTTTTTAAAGCTTCTTCGTCTTTTGGATTGACAATGATGCGGAGATAAGCAACAATATCTTTTATCTCTTTTCGCTGGTAAAAACTGATGCCCCCATAAATAGTATAGGCAAGCCCCATTCTGCGCAGCGATTCTTCAAAGGCCCGGCTTTGTGCATTAGTACGGTATAAAATAGCAAAGTCTTTATTGCTGTAATGATTACGGAGCTTTTGTTCCTGTATGCTGTCGGCTACAAATTTTCCTTCGTCATTATCGGTCATCGTCCGCACCAGCTTTATCTTTTCGCCTTCTGCATTTTCGGTAAAAAGATTTTTTTCAATCTGCCCTTTGTTATTCCTGATGACTTCGTTGGCCACATGCAAAATGCTTTGTGTGCTGCGGTAGTTCTGCTCCAGTTTTACCACCTTCACTTCGTCGTAATCCTTTTGAAACTGCAATATGTTTTCAATGGTGGCACCACGGAAGCTATAGATGCTTTGGGCATCATCTCCTACCACACACACATTTTCATGCATGGCACCCAGCAGCTTTATGATTTCGTACTGGGAAGGATTAGTATCCTGATACTCATCTATTAAAATGTATTTGAACTTTCGCTGGTATTTTGCTAATGCTTCCGGCACATTTTTTAATAACTCATAAAACTTCATCAGCAAATCATCAAAGTCCATCGCCCCGTTTTTAAAGCAACGTTTAGCATACGCATCATATATCTGGGCAATAGCAGGCCGGTTGCTCCGCATATCTTCCTGCTGAATGGCATAATCGTTCCGGTATTCTTCCGGACCTACTAATGCATTCTTGGCTGATGAGATCCTGTTGTAAACAATATTGGGCTTGTAGTGTTTGTCATCAAGATTCAATTCGTTGATGACGGTTTTTATCACACTTTTTGCATCATCCGTATCATAAATGGTGAAACTTTTTGGATAACCGATCTTATCGGCTTCGAAACGAAGTATTCTTGCAAATACAGAGTGAAAAGTGCCGATGTATAAATTTCTGGCTTCACCATTGCCAAGAATCTTCTCCACCCTTTCCTTCATTTCTTTGGCGGCCTTGTTGGTAAATGACAATGCAAGTATGTTGAATGCATCCACCCCATTCGCCATTAAATGAATCACCCTTGTGGTAAGTACTTTGGTTTTCCCGCTGCCGGCTCCGGCCACTATCATTATCGGCCCGTCTATGTGCAACACGGCTTCCCGCTGCCGGTCATTTAAACCCTCCAAATAATCAATCATGGCTGCAAGGTACGAAGGGTGTAGAAAAGAAAAATTTTACTATTTCAAGTTTGCCAAAATACTATTTAGAGCCGAGGTAGGTAATTAAATCTTTTTTATAAGTTGAGCTATAGAATAATTCTGTCAGGGTGAAGTAGTTTCCTTTATCCAGGCAAAAATCGTAAGCAACCTTTACAAATCGGAGTTTTTTCTCTTCGCTGTAAAAGGTTTGAGCAAGTTCTTTAATTTGAGTTATTGAAAACCATTTGTTTTTTAATACCACTTTTGATAAATTAAATCTTTCTTCCTCGTTGTACTCATTCCCAAGTGCTTTTTTCACTTCGGCATATTGTGTAGCAGTTACAATTTGCTGGTTATTTCCATTGCTATTATTATTGTTATAGCCACTTTGTTCGTTAATTGGACTTGGATTAGTATAGTTTTCATTCCATTCATCTTTTGCAATATCACCCTCATCCCAGGCGGTTTTACCAAAACGCAAAACAGTAAGTTCAAGATGTTTTTGGTTGGTGAGTTTTACATTACCGTCATATACCTTTATATACTCTGCTCCGGCTGGTTTGTTTTGCCACTGGTAAATAACAAGAGTATAGGTGCCGGGGGTTTGGTTTTGAAATGTTTGGTTTCTATCCTGCAGGCTAAATTTTTTTCCTGCATAAACAATTTTTAAATTACTGTTACCCGTTGTGCTAATAGTAAAATTACTTTTATCCTGCGCCAGCAATCCTGTTGAAAGAGGAATAATAAAAGAAAGTAACAGTGTTATTTTTTTCATGGTGTGGTTGTTTTGTTTGAAGTTACTTGATCTTTTCTTTATTAATATACCCTGTAGCACGGAGTTTAGCTATCCGGATGATAGATTTTTTTTGCTGTTTTCAATACTTCTTTCTTATCAAGGGTCATTTTTTTAGTTTGCTGTTCTTGAAACATCGTCATCTGGTCTTTAAAATGCGGAGAAGCCGGGTTCATCGAAGCGCCGAATGTATTTACCGATTCTATTTTCGGCAGACTGCCATCTTTTGGATAGCGAACAAAACAGATATACGCATCGCCACCAGTTACTTTTCGTAACCCATTACTATAAGGTTCGGAAAAGGAAGGGCACAATACATCCGGGAAACCCCAGGCAGGGCGAACATCATCGCCCCGTATTAATTTTTGTACGTCGCCCAAGACCAAATTTGTTTTTCCAAAATGTTTCATCATATAATCATACACATACTGATACGTTTCTATGGCTTCTGTTTTGGTAATCAGCCTGGGAGCTACCCCTTTAAGTTTGTCTGCCAAATAATGATATGTAATAATGAAGATCGCTGCGCCTTTGCTTTCAATAGTTGATTTTCTGTCCCACGACTGAAAAGTTGATATTATTTCCTTAAATACCGGATAACTGGCCGCATCTAAATTCAGCATACTATCAATACCATACCAGTATTGTAATTGCTGCGGCAGCTTTTGATCAAACTTTATTTGCTTGAAGCTGTTATAATCTACCTTTTCGTTGGTGATTAACTCTGTTACCCGCTGGCTTCTGTTATTGTGATAGGTTTCATAGCCATCATTCTTATCAAATTTATTTCTGTCGAGATTATTTTTTGCATCTGTAGCCAGAAAAGGAGAGTGGTTGGTGTTGAATAAATAACCTGATGATGGGTTTAAATATTGTGGCAAATCAGTAACAGGTTTAAACGCTGTCCATAACGTTGCGGAGGTATTTCCCGGCAAGGTACTTTTCCAATTATACTTTGGATCAGGGTTTCGCCGGGGCATTTTTCCATTGCTGATGTAAAAAATAGTGTCGTATCTGTCTGCATAGGTAATGTTAAACATTGGCAGGCTTGTCATGCTAAGGGCTTTATAAAATTCTGTAAAGTTTTTTGCTTTATTCATCCGGTACCATTGCTCCAGGGCTTTAATATCCATCAATGCCGGCACCCGGATTGAAAAAACTCCTCTATCCGTTTTTAGTGTGGAGCCATATTTACTCCACCATATTTTTTTCCCGATTGCAATCGGGATGCCTTTTACTTTTAATCTGGCTTTATCTTCCTCCAGGTTTATCCATTGTCCGTCAAATTTGTATTGATTTTTATTCGCCGGATTAATTTCTAATTGATACACATCTATTTTATCCTGGTAGTTTACCGTATGTGCCCAACCCAAATTTTCATTGGTGCCATGAAAAATTAAACAGCCCCCGGGAAATAAACCGCCGAGCATATTCCACCCTTGTTCGCTTTGCAAGTGTGCTTCATAAAAAGCAACCGGACCGGTATTGGGCTGGTGTGCATTGATGGCAAGAAAACTTTCGCCTGTTGTTGTTTTAACCGAGTTCATAGCAAAAGCATTAGAACCATCGGTATTGAAACCAGGGATGGTGGCCATCTTTCCC
>JAYVKT010000010.1:0-5199 GCA_043768195.1 Chitinophagaceae bacterium
AAAAAAAACGTCCTGAAAAATCAGAACGTTTAAATATAATATTATCAAATAAAATTTAATAAACTGCATTCTGTGGATCCCAATTAGTCCAACCTGTTGTCCAGTTAGTTGTTCCAAAAGCCCCACGATATGTAGTAGCTGTAAAGAAAGCATTCATACCAGTAAAGCTTGAACCAGCTAAGGCAGGAGAGCCAGTGGCCGGTAAAAAATTAGGAGCTGTAGAATAGAATGGACTTGTTAGCTGAATGGTAGTAGCATCAGCATAAGTAATACATCCTTCACTTTCTGCTTTTGTTTGCATTTGTACAGCAGTAATCGCAGCAGGTGTTTCAGAAAAATAAGGGTTGGTATTTGCATGAACCAAATTATTCTTAAATTCAGAAATATTAGCCAGGTAATCTGCAGCTGTAACAGGCTCTCTTAATGCGAAACCTGCATCAGGATGACCCATTAAAATAGAATTACGTATTATAAAATTCGTCGAACGACGCCAGCGGTTTGAATAGTTATGATTAGCTGCTGTACCCGTGGCATTATTCGGACCAACTATTGTAAAATTGCTCAATTGTGGTTTTGTGCGGGGAGTAGCTAATGTAGAAGCTGCATCATTATCACACTCAATACCATTACCAGCATCACCAGCATCTACAAAATCAGGTTTGCGGCAAGAAACACCAAACTGGATTTTACCAGTGTAACCAAAGTCAAAATCAAAATCATCATCAGCAGTAGCAAACGCCACTAAATTTTTTGCATTTACTGTGCCACCAAAAAATTCGTACGCATCATCATTACCAAACGATACCTGTATATTTTCAAGGATAGTACCAGAACCTACGCCACCACAGGTAAGACCATTTATTTCGGAGCCTGGTTCTGCTGCAATACCTGCATACTCTATACGTACATAACGCAGGATGCCGCTTTCATCTAATGGATCTGTGCCACCATACTGACGTCCTACACCACCTTCAATAGTTGGAGCAGGATCAAGGGGGCGGTTAGTAGGTGCTTTACCTAACAAGATAATTCCACCCCAATCGCCGGGAGCTCTGGAACCTACTGGCTTACCACTTGTAAATACGATTGGCATTGCTGCCGTACCAGAGGCAATCAGTTTTGCGCCTCTTTCAATAATCAAAGCCCCTTTCTCTGTAATATCGCTTTGTACCACACAACCTGCTTCGAAAGTAATGGTGGCGCCATTAGTAATATATACATACCCTTTCAGTATCCATTTGCCCTTGGCATAAAATTTACTGGAAGAAATAACTCCCGTAATAATGTTACTTGTAGGATCAGGCGGGGTAATGACTGTGCCGCCATCATCAAAGTTCACCTTTACACAGGAGGTAGCACTGAAGATGGTTACCAGTATCAGCGTACCAAAAAGAAGCTTTTTCATATCAATTTTTGTTTTTGTAGTTTTTAAAATGTTTATAGTTAGTTGTAATTGTTATTTTTTTCCAATATTGAAATCGTAAGTAAAGCCCACGGTAATAGTGGAGCCGGGCTTGTAGGAATTGAACAACCTGTCGCTGCCAGAGCTATAGGCTTTTTTACTGTCAACATTTTCATAGAAGTAAAAAGCATTATTTAAAATGTCGGCCCAGGTAAGTTTTACCTCTGCCCTGTTCTTCATTACTTTTTTTGCTATTTGAAAATCTACTTGGTTACGGGGCCTTTCATATATATCAGCAAAATCCAGGTTGCCTACTAATGATAACCGTTGTCCAATACGGTTGTATAAGGCTGATCCGCTCCATCCACCTTGCTTGCTGTTGTATTGCAATCCCAGATTGGCGAGGTAAGGTGACTGACCTTGCAACGGACGACTAACAGAAGTAGCCTGCCCACCGGAAGTGGTGCCCAGCAATGTAACTTTTGAATAACTATAAGTAAGGTTGGCAAATACACTAAAATTATCCCACGATTTGCTGATGAAGTCAAGGTTCTTTCTTACTTCAAATTCAGCACCTATCGTGTAAGCATTGTCCACATTGCTGTAGCCATAGTTTCTTCTATCAAGTACACTCGATGGGTCAAGACGTAATTCAATCGGGTCATCAAAATATTTATAAAAACCGCCGATGGTAATGGCTTCTCCCCCTTTTGGATAAAATTCGTAGCGAATATCCCCATTAAGTATAGATGTTCTTTTCAGGTCAACATTACCATTCACCCCGTAGTTAGCTTCATAATCATAGAAAGAGAACGGTGCTATTTCCCTGAACTCAGGCCTTGCCACGGTGCGGCTGGCAGCTACACGGATGCTGTTTTTTGTGTTGGGAGAAAGTGTAAAGTTGAAAGAAGGAAGTACATCCCACTTTTCCGTATTCACCACTACTCTTTTAGCTGTTACATCTTTTGTAGTAAGAAATTGCTGAAAATTTTCTACCCGTACACCCCACACCAATCTTATTTTCTCACCAAACTTATTATCAAACATTCCATACATACCATTCAGCACCGACACACCAAAATATTTATCCTGGTTATTGGTAAAATCATTTAACACAAATCCGTTGTTGGCAATATTTGATTGTGCAAAAATCTGGTTGAAAGGAAGAGCCGCTTTTGTAGCATCGAATTGGGTAGGAGAAGTTGGCTGGTATTGAAAAATCCGGCTTTTAAAATCCCTGATGCGAATTAGGGTAGAACCACCTGTTTTAAAAGTCTGCTTGTTTTTATTCATGGTGAATGGTATCGTAAGGCTGCCATTAGCACCATAGCTGAAATCTTCTAAATCACTAAAGAACCTGCGGGTATCATCATCATTGTATTCAAAAGGATTGTTTGTTCCTTTTGGACGGAAATAAGAGGAGGTGCGGAGATCCGGTTGCGTCTTTGCATTATACGCAAAGCTCCCATTCCATTTTAATTTGATACCACTGCTGGTAAGCTGGTGGTCACCTTCTAACTGTCCGCTGTATAAGGAACGTTGATTAAGTACAGATGAACGGAAATTAATATCCTGAACCCGGTCATTATTAAATCCACCTCTTGTATAATAATTATCTTCAAAAAGCTGGTTGAACAGGTTCTTAAAAGAGATTTTGTGCCTGCCTTTTACATAAGAGATATTAACCAATCCCCCTACATTCACACTGTACTTATTTTGATTGTCTTCCAATTCTACTATTGCATCGCCTGTCTGTTCATGTAATCTTCTTTGCACATCATATTTCAACATGCTATTCCTGTACTGCACCGAAAGAATAGTTCCTAACACACCGCCGTTTTTAAATTTGGTACTCTTGCCCCAGGTAATGCTATAGGTTTGTGTGGGCAAAGCTTTATTGTTTACTTCATTATATACATCACTGTTCAATAACCTGCTCCAGGCAAGTCGTTGCTGTGTACTTCCACTACGAAATTCCTGTTGTGTTTTTGGAAATCCTGAAGGAAGGCCTCTTGTTTTATCATCAAAGCCGAGCCAATCATTATTATTTCTTTCGTTGCTGGTAAAATCTTTAAAAACTGATTGTGTATTGAAACCAAGACCAATACTGATAGTCAATAAATCCCTGGTAGGAACATCTTTTGTATTTATCTGAATAAGACCGCCTGCAAACTCACCGGGTAGTTCTGGTGTTGCTGTTTTGTTGATGATAATATTATCAACTAATGAGGAAGGGATAACATCAAAAGAAAATGCTTTTTTATCCGGCTCGGTACTTGGTAATTGTGCATTATTAATTACCGCAGAATTATATCGGTCACTCAATCCACGAACCACAACAAATTTTCCATCCTGGATACTTGCACCACTCACTCTTTTTAACACCTCACCGGTGTTTCTGTCTGGTGTGCGGCGAATAAAATCAGCAGCCAATCCACTTGACATGGCCGTGTTGCTTCTTTGAAAAGTAAGTAAGGCAGTTGTATTTTCCTGTTTGCGGGATGTTGTTTTTAAAACAACACCTTCCAGTGCTGATTTATCTTGTAAAACAATCTCCAGATAATTTTCCTGGTTGGCAGTAACATCCACTTCTGAAACAGATTTTGTTTCATAGCCGGTGTTAGAAATGGTAAGGGTATATTTTTTACCTGCTTCAAGGGCTGCATAAAATTTTCCTTCTATGTCGGCAAGCACTTGTTTACCGGCACCTTCAATAACAATAGTAGCACCCGGCAAAGCTTCGTTCTTTGCATTCATTACTTTACCCGTCAGTTTAATTGTTTGAGCTTGTGCCTGAACAGCAACAAAAGCACCGATTAAAAACACACTCATCAAAATTCGCAGCCTGAAATACATATTCTGTTATTTCGGGCAAAGGTGGTCTTGGGGAGTTACCGGTATGTTACCGCCATGTTAAGCAATTGTGATGGCAATATTACCGGAATGTTAAGTAGTTTATTATATTGCCTAAATGTTTGCCGCTCAAAAAGTTACAATTCCTGTAAACCGCCATTGCAGTGCCTCCTGTCCAGGTCCTTTAAAATACCCGGCATCTGTTTGCAGCTTCAGGTTATGGCGAAAGAAATAATGGGAATAAGCTATCATGTATTCGTTAAGAGTTTTGATATAGTTGGAAACTTTAGTATCAGGAGAAGTGCGGCCATAGCGAACAGCAAACTCATCTTTTTTGGTAAAGAGATAACCACTTTGTAACAACAATCCTGTGCCACTATAAACAAAATTTACTTTAGAATTTGAGGGATTGATGCTCACACCATTCTTTGAAGTTCTTTTATAAAGTTCCCCGGTAAACGACCAGCCTTTCTTTTTCATTACAATATCAGTTCCGTAATAATGTATATCTGCCAGTTGATTATTGTACAAGTATTCTCCTAATGTTCCGGCTACCCGGCTTGTCCTGTTGTTGAAGCTGTAAGAAAACCCAACTGATAGTTTGAATTTATCTTCAAAATAAATATCGGACTCTATATAATCACCATTGCTCTTAAATACACCAAAGGGTAATACTTCTGACCGGAGGGAATAGCATAAGCCATTGGTTTTATCGGAAGTAATTCTCCCCTCGCCTGATGTAATGGCCACTGTATTACTGATAACTGCTTTCTTTTTCAAGGTAATTGTGTTTGCAATCCAAAAGCCTTTATCCCTGTCAAGTGTAAACAAAGCATTCGTATTTGAACGGTCGGCAAATTAAAGGCTGCCGGAAGATGTTTGCCGTTGGCGGTTTCCCGGAAGTTTTGTTTGCCCAAAACCAAACCGCCAGTGTTTATTGGGCG
>JAYVKT010000011.1:0-4645 GCA_043768195.1 Chitinophagaceae bacterium
CTTTCCAGTGTTCTATGGGGTCTGTGATTATTTCTTTTATTGAACGTTCAGGTGTGGCAGGTGTTATATTAAGAAAAGCCCTGCCTGTATCAATATGAATACCGGGACTAACGATTAAGATTTTGTAAGCAGACAGGTCAACGGCTATTTCTTCTAATTTTTCGCCCTGGCCTGTTGCAAAGCAGGGTTTGTTGATGATAAAGAAAGGACAATCACTTCCCAGATTTAGCGAATAGGTTATCAGTTGTTCAGTAGTAACCCCTAAGGCAAACATTTCATTAATAGCTTTCATGGCAAAAGCACCATCAGCACTACCGCCACCGAGGCCGGCACCTATCGGAATGATTTTGTGGAGATAAATGAAAACTGCGGGAAGATTAGGAAAATCTTTTTTTAATATCTGGTAAGCTTTAACACAAAGGTTAGTATCAGGGTTGCCGATAATTGGCAGGCCGCTGCTGGTAAAAGGTAAGGCAGCGTTTTTGTTCTGACTTTTATTTTCAATTATTTCTAAAGCATCAGTAAGAGGGATTGGGTAGAAGATAGTTTCTATGTCGTGATAGCCATCACTTCTCTTCCGCAGTATGTTAAGGCCAAGATTAATCTTACAGTTGGGAAATACTATCATAGGTTAGTGGAAGCTGGGAGATTTCAATAAAGAAAAAAATGTAACAATTTTGTTGCTATTTGTTCTTTCTGCGACTATTTATTTCATCCCGGATGGCAATAGCACGGATATAATCTTCGCCTTCGAGCACATCATTCAGAAGTTTATTTAATTCTTCTAATGTCATGGTTTTCAAATCTTCATTTCCTGTTGGTTCATCTCTTTCTATCAATACTTCCTGTTTTACCTTTTTCTTTTTACCGGTACTGCCTGTATCTTCCATTAGTATGCCAGCACTTTCCAGGATATTCTCATACGTATAGATAGGGCAACCAAAACGAACAGCGAGGGCAATGGCATCCGAGGTTCTGGAATCAATTTCGATGGTGTCGTTTTCTGTGGAGCAAACTAATTTAGAATAGAAGATGCCTTCCTGCAAATCGCAGATATTTATCTCATGCAAATCAATGGCAAAAGCAGTCATAAAATTTTTCATCAGGTCGTGGGTAAGTGGGCGGCTGGGTTGCATTTTTTCGAGGGCTACGGCAATAGCCTGAGCTTCGAATCCCCCGATAACGATAGGTAAACGGCGAAGGCCATTTACTTCACCCAGTACCACTGCATAAGAATGTGTTTGTGTAATGCTGTGTGAAAGGGCTACTATTTCCAGTTCGATCTTCTTCATAAAGTGTGCGGTGAAATTACACTTTTTCGTTTAAAATTGAACTGGCAATCTGGGTTTATCGGTGTCAATGAATTGGTTTAAACCGGCTATGGGTTATCTATAAAGCCTTATATCCTGTCAGGTCAAAATAGCTGTCCACATTACCCTTTTCTATTTTATAGGCCATGATGTAGGTGTTTTCATTCTCAGCAGATTTTGTTCTGAAGCCAAGCACAATTTTGTAGCCCATTACAATCGGCTGAATGCCTAGAAAGCTATAATCCATAGCGGCAATAAAGGAGTGCTGGTTACTAAGAAGGCAAGCTGCTTCTGCTACTTCGCCATCCGCCGTTGTCATTTTACCTTTAAATTCCGGACAGGTAAAGTTTAGTATCGGCATTGTTTTTTTTGTTGGGGCTACCTCTAATTCTGTACCACCATTTCTCAGCGAAAGTTTTTCTGTTTTATACGTTTTTTTTCTTGTATCCAATTCAAAAAAAGTACTGTCTTTTACATTGGCAATCATGGTACGTTCAAAAACCTGATCGGCTCTGTAGCCTGGAATAAAAATAATAACCCGTATTTGTGTTTCTCCGAAAACGATGAAAACAGAGTCTTTGTCGGATGGGTCATCAGAGGTCATCCGGTATTTGATAACACCAATAAATTTTTTTGAGGTATCTGCTACAGGTGCTTCTGCTTCTTGGGTAAAGTTTACCTGGTCTTCTTTTTTGCCCTTGCTTTTATTTTTCTTTTGGGCTTGTATGGAACAGCAGGCCGTGCAAAACAGGATAAGCAGGAGTGTCAGATTTTTCATAGAAGGGTTTTTGCCCCTGTAAGTTTGCAAAAAAAAACCACAAACGCAAATGGTTTGTGGTTACGTATTTAGGAATGTTTTGTTTTACCCTATACTTTTTATTTTTTTTATAGCTTCTGTCATTTTAGGTACAATTTCAAAGGCATCACCCACAATACCATAATCAGCGGCCTTGAAGAAAGGTGCTTCGGCATCTTTATTAATTACTACAATTACTTTACTTCTGTTTACCCCGGCCAGGTGCTGAATAGCGCCGGAAATACCGATGGCGATATAGAGGTTGGGTGCAATGGCAAAACCAGTTTGCCCCACATGTTCGTTGTGGGGACGCCAGTGTGCATCAGCCACTGGTCGGCTACAGGCAGTAGCGGCATGTAATACTTTTGCCAGGTCTTCTACCATGCCCCAGTTTTCAGGCCCTTTTAATCCACGACCTGCACTAACTACTACTTCGGCTTCTGTCAATACCACTTCTCCGCTGGCTTTTGTGGTGTTGGTTACTTTTATTCTTGAAGCATTTATTGTTGCATTGAAGGCAACTACTTCTGCTGTGCCTTCTGTAGCAATTGTTTGGTACGCATTGGGACTAAGAGCAATAATTTTTATATCAGTGTTTACAGCTATGTTGGCAAATGCTTTACCGGAGAATACATTTTTCTTAACTATAAAACCAGTAGTTGTATCCGGCAATGCAACAGCACCGGCAACCAAACCTGCCTTTAACCGAACGGAGAGGCGGGGAGCAATTGATTTACCTACTACATTATTGGAAAAAATAATCACTTTAGCGGCACTGGCTGTGGCTACTTGTGCTATTACATTGGTAAATAATTGTGCATCGAGATGATTTAATGAATCACCGGCAACCTGGTGTATTTTTTTTACACCATATTTACCTAAGGCAGCCAAATCATCTGACACAGTACCCAATACCACACCCTCGGCAACAGAGCCGAGTTGTTCTGCTACTTTGGCTCCATAGGTTAATGCTTCTAAGGACGATTTTTTTATATGACCATCGGCGGTATCTATGAATATTAAAACTGACATATCAAAAGTTTGTAGTTTATAGTTTTTTGTTTGTAGTTGTCGTGATACTGTAATCTTAAATGGCCTTTGCTTCTTCATGTAAAAGACGAACCAGTTCTTCTACATTATCCGCAGCTACTAATTTTACACCAGATTTTGCCGGCGGTAAACCAAAACCTGCTATGGTAGTTAGTGCATCTGCGGCAATTGGTTCTACCACTTTCAACGGTTTAGTTCTGGCCGCCATAATGCCTCTCATGTTAGGGATTCTTGCCTCCGCCATTCCTTTTTGTGCACTTACTACCACGGGAAGTCCCACTTCATTTACTTCTTCGCCACCTTCTATTTCTCTTGTGATGGTTGCTTTTGTGCCGGCAAGTTCAAATTTTGTGGCTAATGAAACATAAGGCTGGTTCAATAATTCTGCTACCATACCACCGATGGATGAACCGTTATAATCAATAGTTTCTTTGCCCGTTAATATTAAATCGTAACCGTCCGCCGACTGGCGGACTACTTCGGCAATTTGGGAAGCAATGTAAAAGCTATCGTGGCTGTCAGTATTTACCCGGATGGCTTCATCACCACCAAGGGCAAGTGCTTTGCGGATGATAGGTTCTGCATCGGCAGTGCCAACAGTTACTAAGTGAATGATAGTGGAAGCGTCTGCTTCTTTCAGTTCGATTGCCTTTACTAAGGCATACCATTCATCGTAGGGATTGATTATCCACTGTACACCGTTCACATCGAATTTCGTGTTGTTATCGGTGAAGGCTATTTTTGCCGTGGTGTCGGGTGTTTTACTGATGCAAACTAAGATCTTCATGCTGTTTGTTTGAGTCGTTAACAAATAGTTGTTTATGCAACTAAAGCAAAGATAGGGAAGGGAATTAATATTTAATTAAGAATTAGAAATTAATAATTAAGAATTTTTACAGTGGACAGAATTTCAAAATTGAATGATTTTTTAAGAACCAATCCGCAGGACAGCTTTGTGCAACATGCTTTGGCTCTTGAATATATCAAGCTGGGAAATGATGAACAGGCAAGGGATTTGTTTGAAGAAATCTTAAACAGGGAGCCGGGTTATATCGGTAGTTATTATCATTTGGCTAAGCTGCTGGAGCGGAATAATAAAACTGACGGGGCTATTAAAGTTTATGAGAAAGGAATGGAAGAAGCAAAGAAAGCCGGAGATAACCATGCATTGGGGGAACTGCGGGGTGCTTATGAAGAGCTAATTTTTTAACATGTCATTACTCAAAAAATTTATTGCATCAGTAGGGCAGCAACACCTTTTTCAGAATAAAGATAAACTGCTATTAGCTGTAAGCGGCGGCGTAGATTCTGTTGTACTATGCGAACTATGTAAACAAGCCGGATATGATTTCGTCATTGTTCATTGCAATTTCAAACTAAGAGGAGAGGAGAGTGGAAGGGATGAACAATTTGTAAGAGAATTAGGAAAGAAATATGGAGTAGAAGTATCGGTTCAACAGTTTAATACAACGGAATATGCTGCTGAAAA
>JAYVKT010000012.1:0-5601 GCA_043768195.1 Chitinophagaceae bacterium
CCGGATGAAAAGCTAGTGCAGAAAACTATTTAATTATTTAATGATACGATAAACAGGATACTTCATGTGTGCAGGTTCATACCAATGAGAATTCTGGTAAACAAAATTTAACTGGGCTCTGCCATTTTTTGCAAAGGCTGTATCTGTTGTTCTTTGTTGTTCCAGTTTTGCCCGCAGCCCGGGATTGGTCTTTAAATAATCAGCGGCAATATCTTCAAACGCATATGCAGAATAACCTTCTTTTTGACCGAGGATGGCATCAAAATAATTCCAGGCGAAATAGGAATCTTCCGCTTGTGGCTCGAGGGTTTCTATTAAGAACCGATTTGCTACCTGGTTCATAGGAATGAACCAATCTCCTTTTTTAAAAGTGACAGATTGAATGCTGGTGCTGACTTTTACTTCTGAATTGAGATGATGCATTTCATACTGACGGGGTAAAGTTTTGTAATCTTCAATTTTATACACTTCCACTTCAATGATTGTATCTTTTTTAAGCTGTGTCATGTGCACTTTATTAAGCTTTAGCAAATCAATTACTTTCCACCAGCCATGAGGGATAATATAGGCTTTTGGTTTTGTGATTACGTTTTTAACAGTGAAGTAGTTGAAAATTTTTACCATTTTTTCAAATGGTTTGTTCCTGTCGTAATATAATCTTGGTAAACCTGATACTTCACTGGGTTTGCGGCCAGCCTCATACCCTTTATACATTACTTCTTTGAATTGTGATTTATCCAACGACCAGCTGATGGGAAATTCAATCGCTGATTGCACCGATTTTTTTGTTTGACTACGCAGGTTTTTAATCTCTTCGCTGTTATTAGCAGTGAATTCAATGAATGATTGCATTAATGCATAAGTAGCTTTTACCCGTTGCTCATAGGGCTTGAGCATATGAGTTTCGGGAACAAAAGAAAATGTTTGCCACAGCGCAGCATAGCCGCTGGTGTAGCGGGGACTATCCCAATATTCAGGCCAGCCATTTTCAGGGGTGTCGCCAAATGAATTGACATAAGGAACAAGGTCGTATCCTTTTTCTTTCATAGAAGTATAGAGAGCCGGCTCAAATTGTTTGCTAAGAAATTCTCCCATTACCCCGCCGAGTTTATTGTGCTGTGTGGTCAGCAGTGTCATTACATGCTGATAATCGGCACCATTGCTTACATGATTATCTATAAAAACATCGGGGTCGGTGAGATGAAATATTTCTGTCAGGGCCCTTGCTTCTTTTGAATCGCATTTGATAAAATCACGGTTGAGGTCGAGATTCTGCGAATTGCCACGGAAACCAAATTCTTCAGGGCCGTTTTGATCAACCCGGTAATTGGCGCTGCGGTTTAAACAACCGCCGATATTATATATAGGCACAAATGCGAGAACAACATTATCAGGGAGACCCACCCCGTTGCTTTTATTTTTGAGTGAACTTACTTCGCCCCTCCCAGGAGGGGAAGGTTTCCTATTATCTGATGATTCTACAATATCTCTTACGAGTAACATACTTGCATCTATACCGTCAGGCTCGCCGGGATGAATGCCATTGTTGATTAGTATAACCCGTTTATTGTTTTTACGGATATTGTCAAAATTATAATCGCCATTGTTGGATACAACGATAAGGTGCAGGGGATAACCGGCATCTGTCATTCCAATTGTGAGCATTTTTATTTTGCCCGATTTTTCATCCAGCTTTTTCCACCAGTCAATTATTTCGAAGTAGGTGGGTGTTTGTGTGCCGTTTGATTGCTCGAATTTTGTAGTGATAGTTTGGGAGAAAGAATATTGAGCTACGAATAAAAAAATTAATAAGAAACTGAATGACTTTTGCATAAATTATTGATTAGTGTTCCTCAACAATGAATATTATCCTTTCATAGACTCAGGATAAACTGTAAGAGACGATGATTATAGCACTAAAGCCGGGTTAATAATTAATTTAAAATAGCCCCCGGATTTTTGTAACCATAACCGGGTTGATTATTTCTTATAAAGCTACGGGGTGTAAAATAAAAAAAGGCATCCCGATATGAGATACCTTTCAAATAATTTATTAAATCAATTTATTTGGCTGCTGCCGCTGCGTTAGCCTTCCTTGCCAACTTGCTCTTAAGATTAGCGGCTTTATTTTTATGGATAACGTTGCGCTTTGCCAATTTATCAATCATACTCGCCACATCAGGAAATTTTTCGCCCATTTCTTTTCCTTTCAGGACTTTAAGGTCACGGATGGCATTACGGGTGGTTTTGCCGTAATACTTATTTCTTGCAGTTCTTTTTGCAGCCTGACGGGCATCTTTTTTTGTTGCGCTGTGATTAGCCATTTTTACTCTTTTTTGGGATGGCAAAGGTAGGGTTTACTAATTAATAATTGATAATTAAGAATGAATAATTTGAGGCAATTACTGCCATTTTTGCTTCATTTTTATTACCCGCTGATATGAATTGTTGATTTGGGTTTCGCTTATTTTGCCTTTGATAACCAGTGATTTAATGATTTTATGGATGTTGCCAGGGGAATAGTTGGCGACTCCTTTAATATTATTGCTAAACATAAGCACATCAACCCCTGCTTCAAGAGCCAACCGGATTGATTCCTCTAACCCATAATGGCTGCTGATGGCCTGCATCATCATATCGTCGGAGAATACAGGACCGGTAAAGCCAAGACTGTCACGCAGTATGCCTGTAATTGTTTTTTTTGAAAGAGTGGCGGGTAGTTTTGAGTCATCCAATTTTCCGTTGACGATATGGGCTGTCATCACTGCATCCACCAAACCTTTTTGAATGAGCTGGCGATAAGGTTCCAGTTCTTCTTTTTTCCATGTACTGCTGACGTCCGCTACCCCAAAATGCGAATCAGAAAGTGAATTGCCATGACCCGGAAAATGTTTTACCATCGTATGCACCCGAAAATAATTGTGCGATAAAATTACTTGCTCCGCATGTTTAACAATATCAGCAGGGCTGGCAGCAAAGGAACGGTTTCGTTTTCCAATTACCGGGCAATTGGGATTGTAAACGTCTAATACCGGGGCATAATTAAGATTGATGCCGATCCGTGATAATGTGTAGGCGATATTATCGCTGTAATACTTCGTTGTTTCCATATCGTTTTTATTGCCAAGAAAAAATGCAGAAGGCATTGTTGGAAAACCGGGAAGACTATCGAAACGATTGACAAGGCCGCCTTCCTGATCTATACTAACAAACAAAGGAACAGGGGCTGCGGTCTGAAAATCTTTAATTAGTTTTTGAAGCTGGCTGCTGGTATTACTTGCTGAAATATTTCTTCTATATAAAAGGATGCTGCCGACCTTTCCTTCTTTAACAGCTTTATAGACGGCATCGTTTTTATCGGTCTTAGTTCCATAGAAACCAAAAATAATCATCTGGCCGATTTTTATATCAAGGCTATCGGGTTGAGCTTTGGCAGGTATGGTTGATTTAGCCAATAATAAAAAAAAGAATGACCTGAGGAGAATTAATTTCATAACAGTGCTTTTACCGAAAATACTAAGAAAGTAGCTGTAAAACAGGTAAATCCGGGGTTGCCTTTGGCCTAAATAGTGTAGATTTGCCCACTCAAATTCCTTATTATAGTTGTCAATTTCTGTATGCAGGATATCCAATATATCACCAGTCAGCACCCGGCTTTTATAGAAAGTATGTATCAGGATTTTGTAAAAAATCCAGAGAGTGTAGACCCCGAATTCAAAAAATTTTTTGAAGGTTTTGATTTTGCTATCAACAGTGCGGTGGTTAATGGCAATGGGAAAGCAACTGTTGCTTCGGCAGCTACTATTTCCGTAGCGGATAAACCCATGAATGCTGATATGGATCCGATAGCACCCGATAGTCATCAGGAAGGGTGGATGAGGGAAATAAGGGCTTACCGGATGATTTTGGGTTATAGAAACAAAGGGCACCTGCTTGCAAAAACAAACCCGATACGAAAAAGAAAAGACAGAGGTGCCAATATTGAACTGGGGTTCTATGGTTTTAGCGAAGCCGACCTTGATACAGAGTTTAATGCAGGAAATTTAATTGGGCTCGGCAAAACAACATTGCGAAACATTTATCAGCACTTGCAGAACTGCTATGCGAGCCACGTTGGGATAGAGTTCAAATACATCAGCGATCAGGCCAAGATTGACTGGCTTACAAATGAAGTGGAGAAAAAAATGCAGGATCCTCTTTCAATCGATAAAAAGAAAAGAATACTGGAGAAGTTGAACCAGGGAGTGATGTTTGAAAAATTTTTGCACACAAAATATGTAGGGCAAAAAAGATTCTCGTTAGAAGGTGGTGAAACAACCATTGCTGCCCTTGATGCTATCATTAACACTGCTGCAGATAATGATGTGCAGGAAGTGGTGATTGGTATGGCGCATCGTGGACGATTAAATGTTTTAGCCAATATAATGGGTAAAACATACGAACAAATCTTTAGTGAGTTTGAGGGTACAGCCAAGATGGATCAAACGATGGGAAGCGGTGATGTTAAATATCACATGGGCTATGGTAGTGAAGTGCAAACGATGAATGCCCGTCCGAACGATTCATCCGGGCGGAATAAAACCGTTCACTTAAAATTGATGCCTAACCCATCACACCTGGAAGCGGTGGATCCTGTTGTTGTTGGATTTTCAAGAGCCAAGGCAGATGTGATGTATGAAAGTGATTTTGATAAGATACTTCCAATTTTAATTCATGGCGATGCATCTGTAGCAGGACAGGGTGTTGTGTACGAAGTGTTGCAGATGTGTAACCTGGAAGGCTTCTATACCGGGGGAACTATTCACTTCGTAATTAATAACCAGATTGGATTTACTACAGACTTTGATGATGCAAGAAGCTCTGATTATTGCACCTCGCTGGCGGCTGCTGTGCAGGCACCAGTTTTTCATGTGAATGGCGATGACCCGGAAGCAGTGGTGAAATGTGTGGAGATAGCTACCCGTTACCGCCAGGAATTTAATGCTGACTTTTTTATTGATATGGTTTGCTATCGCAAGCATGGGCATAATGAAGGCGACGATCCAAAATTTACTCAACCTCATTTATATGCCTTGATAGATAAACATCCTAATCCAAGGGAAGTATATGTAAAATATTTATTGGAGAATGGGGAAAGTGATGCGCAGGAACTGGCAAAGGAAATGGAGAAAAAATTCTGGAGTGATTTGCAAGAACGTTTAGATGAAGTAAAGCAGAATCCACTACCGTATAAATATCAGGCACCGGAAGTAGAATGGAAAAAACTTCGCAGGGCTACTGCAACTGATTTCGATGTATCTCCCGTCACTGCTATTAGTGCAGATGACTTTAAAAAAATATTTAAGGCATTGATGAAGTGGCCCGACAACTTTAAACCACTGCGAAAAGTAGAAAAGATATTACAGGATAAAGTAAAATTGTTTGACACAGAAGAAAAAATAGATTGGGCAACCGGTGAGTTATTAGCTTATGGAAGCCTTGTGCTGGATGGAAAGAATGTGAGAATGAGTGGACAGGATGTGCAGCGGGGAACCTTCTCTCATCGCCACGCCGTATTGCGCAACGAAGAAAATGATCAGGCTTATAACAGGCTGAGCAGAA
>JAYVKT010000013.1:0-2004 GCA_043768195.1 Chitinophagaceae bacterium
AATAAGTGCATACTTATTTTTTTGTGCTATAAGTAATTTAACGGCACAGCAATATCCCTTTGTTCATTACACCCCTAAAGACGGATTGGTAAACAGCCGTGTACGCCGGGCTTATCAGGACAGTAAGGGGCGGATGTATTTTATGACATTTGGCGGCCTTAGTATGTATGATGGTGCAAGGTTTAAAAACTACACTTTACAAAACGGTTTATTGAGTAACCTGGTGAATGATGTGCTGGAAGTAGGTGAAGATTCTTTATTGGTTGCAGTTAATACCTGCGGATTAAATGTGCTGGTACGTGGCCAGATGAAAAAAATGACCATTGCAACAGATAGCTGTGCCATTATTAACCAATTGCTTAAAAGTAATGATGGTACCGTTTATGCAACTGCAGATGATGGCTTATACAGGATAAAACAAAATAACTTCGAAAAACTTTCTGCATTCATGTCTCCTCAAAAAGACCCCGCAATTTATTTAGGGCTTATTGCAGAGTACAGGGATTTTTTGATATTTACCACCAATGACCTGCGGCATTATACAGGCCTTTATCTTTATAATAAAAAAACTAATGCAGTAACAGATATTTTACCGCAGTTAAAAGTATATAGTTTAATAAGCGACCGCAAAGGCATGGTGTGGATCAGTACACCAGAGCAAACAATGAACTTAGACACTGCTGAACTTGCCAATGGAAAACTGGCATTGATAAAGCCTTATGTATCATTTATAAAATCCGGAAAACTCAATCCCGGCAGTATTGGTTTTAACCTCAGCAACGGGCTTTTTATTTCTTCAGGAAGCGCTGGTGTTATCCGCTACCTGAAAGATGGTACAACATTACACATAGGCTCACCGGAACCATCCGATTTTGTAGTAGAGAATTTTTTTGTTGATCATGAAGATGTACTCTGGATATGCCATGATGGTAATGGAGTATATAAACTTCCCGATACAAAACTTCAGTCGGTAACTTCATTTTTTGGAGAAAATAAATCAGGGGTAAAATCGGTAAAAGCAGATAACCCGGATTCCTGCTGGATACTGATGAACAATGGCCAGGTAATATTGCGTACCTCAGCCGGAAGTAAAACTTTTTCTGTACCTCATTCAATTAATACATTACACACTAACAATAAACTGCTGTATGCAACTGAATACCATAAACTGTACAGTGGACCAATACCCGGTAAACAGCAAACCAGCATACTGTTAAAACAAATACTTACCATACCCGACAGTGCGTCTTTTGGCGGCAGGTTTGTAAACGACCCATACGGTAATGTTATTTTTTTTGAAATGAGAAGTATTGGTGTGCTTCATAATGACAAACTGTTATTTACTTACCCATTAGATTTCTACGACCTTATTGAGGGAATGTATATTAACAGTAACAGAGAATTATGTGTGGTAAGCCGTAGCAGGGGGTTGCAGGTTTTTTCCCTGCATCCCGAAAATCCAGCCAATTACCTTACAAAAAAAGCAGGCTTTGTAAAAGAATTTGAGCAGGCATCGCCCCGTTGTATTACTGTTGACAGTAACGAAATACTATGGGTTGGCACAAGGTATGATGGCCTGATGGGGTTTGAGTATAAAAATAATCAGCTAACCAAAAAATATCATTTTCAAACACAGAATGGGTTAACAGATAATTTTATCACATCACTTGCATGCGATAAAAATGATAATATACTTATTGGTACACAAACCGGGTTAGACAGGTTGTTAAAATCAAAAGACAATTATTACAGGATAGAGAATGTTACCAAGGGTAATAATATTTTTTCTTACATCAATAATTTGTGGGCAGATGCCGGTAACAATACTTTTGCTTTTACCAACGCTGGTTTAGTGTATAAGGTTGAGCCTGCAAAAGCTGCAGCTGTTACATATCAGCCGCAGTTACTGATTGAAGAAATAAAAGTAAACGGTAAAGCAATGCCTGATTACAATACACCGTTGCAGTTGCAGCATTTGCAAAGAAATATTACTATCAGCCTGGC
>JAYVKT010000014.1:0-3118 GCA_043768195.1 Chitinophagaceae bacterium
TTCCAGGCCACATCCAATGTCTGATCCTGGTGGCGTTCCTGATCGTAGTACCCATATTTCCATAAGATACCAATACCAACAAGGTTTTGTTTTAACTCATAAGCACTGCGTAAATGCGAACCAGCTAAGAACCCAAGACCACCACTGTAAATTTTTAACGGCTGATGTGTGGCAAACTCCATCGAGAAGTAAGCAATTTTTTTACTATAACGTTCTTCAACCGGGTACGGAACTGAATAATTGGTAAAACTCATAATGTGTCTTATTTACACGAAGTTGCAAGATAAAGGTTAATCTCCAAATAGCCTAAAGCACTGGCTTTCAAGATAGGTGGTTTATTTAGCAAGATTCGGAAAGCAAGGTTAGAAGGAAACAATTACAAGATAAAATTTATTTCTTAACAGGTTTTTTACTGTTAACCTTTTCAGGCTTTGGCGGTAACGGCTTTATCCATTTTCTTTTTCCAAAACTATCGTCAAAACTGCATTTTAATCCACGGCGTGAGCCACAATTTTCTTCTTTAAGGCTAACCGATGCAGAAGTAAAAGAAAATTTAAGGATACAAGGGTCACCATCTTCCCTGTATTCTGCAATAGTTGGTGATTTAAAAAAGGCTTCTCCCTTCAATTCACCGGTGCACTCCCCATTATTTTTTTCAAAATGAATAAAGAAAGTAATGCGGTCGCTTTTTCTTCCATCTCGTATCGAGACCAGATTCAACTTCCCGGTACCATAATCTGCTGACAGTTTATGTTTTCGTGGCAATGTGTCAATCGGATTAATAAGATCAGTTATTTTATCATTAAGTGCATCTGTCATGATGAGCATAAAAGTTTTGGAATCTACATTCAGCATAAACACATCTTTGCCTTCGCTTGTGCTCCCATCAGCATTTTTCAACTGAACCGTTTTGGTAATGGTATATTTTCTATCCATCACTACAGATTGTAAGGTCGCCTTATTATTATCCGGTCTTAGTGCCGCCATGCCGGTAATGAACTGTTGCTTATTGTCAAACCCCAGAATAAAAACTGCCTTCTTATCATTCGTCACAGTTTTTACAAAAAGATAAGTTTCGGCCTTAGGTACTGCCGCTTTTCCGAGGGCATAAATTTTTGGCTTCACACCTTTTCCATACACTTTACTCAGCACTGAATCCGGAACAAATTGGGTGAATACTTTATAACTGATAAGTAGTGAATCTTTTTCTTTTCGCTGCAAAACAGTGTCTGAAATCTGGTAAGAAAGATTTACAGGTTGAAAGAACTCAATAAAATCAGAAACTTCTACCGGCTCATCTCCCGAAAGAGAAGGCTTCTTTTTTTGTCTGCAACCTGCAAGAATAGCAAGTGCAGCAAAGAGTATTAAAAAAAATCGGGCAACAAACATAGCAGATGATTAGTGCATGAAAGTAAGCGATTCCATGCTTCCTGTCAACAGTAAGTTTTGCCATTCAAATATATTTTTTTAGATTTGTCTAAAATTATTTTTAGCCATGTTGAATTATTCAACCAGCGAGGAGAATTATATCAAAGCCATCTTTCACCTGCAACGGCAGGATGGAACGGTGACAACCAACGAACTGGCCAATGAATTAAAAACCAAGCCGGCTTCTGTTACCGACATGATGAAGAAGCTGAAAGTAAAAAAATTGCTGCACTATCAGCCTTACCAGGGCTTTCGGCTCAGCAGCGAGGGCAGCAAAGTGGCCTTGGGCATTGTACGCCGCCACCGGCTCTGGGAATTTTTTCTGGCAGAAAAATTAAAGTTCAGTTGGGATGAAGTACATGAAGTAGCGGAAGATTTGGAGCATGTCAGTAATAAAAAACTGATTGACAAGTTGGATGAGTTTCTGGGTTTTCCCCGGGTGGATCCGCATGGCGATCCGATACCGGATGCAAATGGCAGAATAGAAATTAGCAAAAAAATCTGTTTGACAGAATTGCCTTTCAATACTCCTGCTAATGTAAGCAGCGTAAGCGATCAGTCAAGTGAGATATTGGAATTGCTGGAACATAAAAAAATAACCATCGGCGTGAAATTGGAGGTAAAAAAGAAATTTGATTTTGATAACTCCATGGAGGTACGAATCGGCCGTCAACCGGCATTTACTATCAGCAAAGAATTAGCACAAAACATTTTTGTAACCTCATCCCCAACTCTTCTCCCTAACGGGGAAGGGAAAAAGAATAAATAATTTTATTCCATTATGGCGAATGATAAACATAACTATGAATCGCTAAGTGAGGTACACCAGAGTGTGGACACTACCAGCCTGAAAAGAACCGGCTGGAGAAGGATACTGGCATTCTTTGGACCCGCCTACTTAGTAAGTGTGGGCTATATGGACCCCGGCAACTGGGCAACCGACCTTGCAGGTGGTAGCCAGTTTGGCTATACACTTATCTGGGTTTTATTGATGAGCAACCTTATGGCATTGCTATTGCAAAGTTTATCAGCAAGGCTTGGTATAGTAAGAGGAAGAGACCTGGCACAGGCTAACAGGGAGACGTATCCAAAATATATCAACTACGCATTGTATGGATTAGCTGAAATTGCTATTGCCGCCACCGATCTTGCTGAAATTCTTGGTATGGCTATCGGTATTCAATTATTAACCGGTCTTCCACTTATCTGGGGAGTTAGTATTACTGTACTTGATACTTTTTTATTCTTACTACTTCAGCGGTTGGGTATGCGAAAGATGGAAGCCTTCATCATTGCATTAGTCGCTGTAATCGGTTTATCATTCCTGATTGAAATTATTTTAGCGAAACCTGACCTGGGTGAAGTAGTAAAAGGATTCAGACCAAGCATTCCAAACGACACTGCATTATATATTGCCATTGGTATTATCGGTGCTACAGTGATGCCGCATAATTTATACCTGCACTCTGCATTAGTACAAACAAGAAAAATAAAAAGGGATGATGCAGGAATCAAACGAGCATTGAAACTGAATTTTATTGACAGTGCTATTGCCCTTAATCTTGCTTTCTTCGTCAACGCTGCCATACTGATTTTAGCTGCCACTGTCTTTTTCAAAACAGGAAGAACAGATGTGGCCGAAATAAAACAGGCTCATGAATTATTAGAACCGATGCTGGGTTCTGGCCTT
>JAYVKT010000015.1:0-3457 GCA_043768195.1 Chitinophagaceae bacterium
GTAAAAAATTGCTGGCTACAGGAGCTAAGACAACGCAAGAAATTGCCGGCCGGAGAAACGCCTGATGATATTGTAAGCATAGAAACAGATGAAGAACCAGGATTTATTTTAGCTAAAAATGCTTTTGATTTATTGGGCGAAAAATGCAGGCAACTTTTGATGTTGTTTTATTTTAAACAACACAGTTTTAAAACAATTGCTGTTGAACTTTCCTTCAGTGATGAAAAAACAGCAAAGAATCAAAAGTACCGGTGTCTGCAGAAAGCAAAAGAAAATTATGTAACCCTCTCAAAAAACGGCGCTCATGAATAACAACAGTATAGCAATAAGTAATTACCTGCAAAATCAGATGAGCCCAGATGAAAGAGCCGCATTTGAAGAGCAACTGGCTGCTGATAAAGAGCTACAGTATGAATTGCAGGTACAACGGCAGATAATTAAAGCTGCTGAGTATGGCGGCTTAAAATTGGAGTTTGCAAAAGCAATCAGGCAAAAAATTATTATTAGAAATACAATCACATGGGGGGTAATAATTGTCATCAGCATAGCAACTATACTATTATATAATTTCCGACATAGTATTTTTCCAGATGAACTGACTTTTGCGAAACAAGACACTGCTAAAATACAGGAAGAAACAAATGACAACCAGCATTTTATCAATCCGCCATTACAAGCCATTGATGTTCCATTCAGTGAATACAGTTTTGAGGCTGAAAAAGGTGACACGATATTCCATTCCTCAGGTTCAATTATTTATTTTCCTCCCTTTGCAATAGTAGATCAATCAGGCAAAACAATTACCGGAATAGTGAAAATTACCTATCGTGAATTTGCAGATCCGATTGATTTTTTTGTATCGGGTATTCCTATGGAATATGATTCGGCTGGCAGAAAATATAATTTTGAATCGTCGGGCATGTGTGAGATAAATGCCTACAAGGATAACAAAGCTGTTTTTGTTAACCCGCAGGCAATGCCACAGATTAATCTTTCTGGAAAAAATAATAGCCCATTGCATAATGTATATTTTCTTGACACTATTACCCGTAGTTGGAAATACAATGGAAAAGATATCATTACAGAAGTAAAAAATGTTGTCCGCAAAAAAGCAGTTCCGGCAAATACAGCATCTTTTGAAAATAGTAGCATTCCAACAAAACCGCTTAAACCGATGATGGCTTCAGATGACCGCCAGTCATTCAACGTTCAAATTGATCCGGATTCATTTGAAGAACTATTGGTGTACGACGGGTTAAGGTTTGAAGTGGTAGATGAAAGCACTTACCGGCCCTCAGATGCAAATGAACACTGGGACAATTTAAAACTTGAACGCAGCAATACAGAAGGCATCTACAGTATTACTTTTACCAATGTCAGAAGAAAAGTTTCTTATAAAGTACGCCCTGTACTGAGGGATACTGATTACGCTGCCGCATTAAAAGTTTTTAATGAAAAGAACAAAGCTTACGAAGATGCTTTAAAAAACAGACTTGCAAAAGATGAGAGGGAGTCGGATACTATTAGTGTAAAAAATAAACAATTGCAGGAAAAATGGAATGCCGACAAAGAATGGAATGATAAAATGAATGCACTTATTGTTGAAAGAAATAAAAAGCTGAAGGAAATAAGGCAAAGCAAATTGGAGGAGATGGAGAAACAGATACTGGCAGATAAACAAATGGCAGAAGATCGGTTTCTGTTGATTGAAATGAACCAGGCAAAGTATTCAATGGATATGCGTTTAAGTGCAGAAATAATGAGGACTTTCACTATCAATAATTTCGGTATCTGGAATTGCGACCATCCGCAATACCCTAACAATGAGGTGCCTTTATTTGTAAACTACACCGACAGCTTACGCAATACAATTTCGTTGTATTCCATCGCCGTAGTGTATAAAGGATTTAATGGGATTACCCAGTTTTCTCCATCTGCAAATATCCGTGTAATACCCGGATCAGAAAATATGATCTGGAGCATAATAGATGGCTCGTTTTACTATTTTACTTATAAAGATTTTATGGAAGCCGGAATTAACAGCAATAGTAAAACATTTACATTCAGGATGCGAAAGTCAATGAAAAAAATTTCATCGTATAATGAGATTAGAGAATTGATAGAAAAGTTATAGCTGTTTTCAACAAAACACAATTAAAGCTCATTAATGATTTGCCGTACAAGTGTGCGACGCCAATGAAGCCAAATAGGATTACTAAAGTCCGTTACAAAATAAAAAAGCTACACAAAGTGTAGCTTTTACTATTAAAATTTATTTCTTTTACTTCATCGTAAACCCTTCCAGAAACTTAGTGGTAAAATTACCGCTTCTAAAGTCGGGGTGTTTCATTAATTGTAAATGAAAAGGAATGGTTGTTTTTACACCCTCAATTACATATTCACTTAATGCACGGCTCATGGTATCAATAGCTTCCTGGCGGGTTTGTGCCACGGCAATCAGTTTACCAATCATGCTGTCGTAATAAGGTGGAATAACATAACCTGCATACACATGACTGTCCACACGTACGCCATGCCCGCCGGGTTGGTGCAGTACTGTTATTTTTCCGGGGCTTGGGCGAAAATCATTGTACGGATCTTCGGCATTAATGCGGCACTCGATGGCGTGCATTACAGGTATATAATTTATACCTTTAAGTTTATCGCCGGCAGCAATCATTATCTGCTCTTTAATTAAATCGTAGTTAATAACTTCTTCTGTTACACAATGCTCTACCTGTATACGGGTATTCATTTCCATAAAGTAGAAATTGCGGTGTTTGTCAACCAGAAATTCTACAGTACCCACACCTTCATATGCAATAGAGGCCGCCGCTTTTATTGCAGCTTCGCCCATTCTCTCCCTCAGTTCCGGCGTCATAAACGGAGAGGGAGATTCTTCAACTAGTTTTTGATGACGGCGCTGAATAGAACAATCTCTTTCGCTTAAATGGCAAACCTGTCCATGCTGGTCGCCTACAATTTGTATTTCTATATGGCGTGGCTCTTCTACAAATTTTTCCATGTAGATGCCATCATTTTTAAATGATGCTGCCGCTTCGGTCTTTGCATTTTCAAAGGCCTTTTCAATTTCTTCTTCGGCCCAAACCACTCTCATACCTTTTCCACCACCACCTGCTGTTGCTTTTAATATAACAGGATAGCCCACTTCTTTGGCAGATAATTTAGCATGCTCTACACTTTCCAGTAAACCTTCCACACCGGGTACAACAGGTACTCCGGCAGCTATCATGGTTTGCTTGGCAGTTATTTTATCTCCCATGGCATTGATCATTTCGGGAGTGGGGCCAATAAACTTAATGCCATGATCGCCACAAATTTTTGCAAACTTGCTGTTCTCTGCCAAAAAACCATAGCCGGGATGTATTGCATCTGCATTGGTGATTTCTGCAGCTGCCATAATATGAGCCATGTTTAAATAACTATCTGCACTGGC
>JAYVKT010000016.1:0-6065 GCA_043768195.1 Chitinophagaceae bacterium
CTGTTACAAAAAAACCGGAATGAAATGACGGGTATTCGTGGCAATAAGATTGCCATGATATTTCAGGAACCGATGACATCGCTAAACCCGGTGCTTACCTGCGGCGACCAGGTGATGGAGGTAATTCTATTACATAAAAAAGTTACTAAAACCGAAGCAAAACAACAGACGATTGATTGGTTTGAAAAAGTAAAGCTACCAAACCCTGACACTATTTTTAACCGCTATCCGCACCAGCTTAGTGGCGGGCAGAAGCAACGGGTAATGATTGCAATGGCCATGTGCTGCGAGCCAGCTCTGCTTATTTGCGATGAACCAACAACTGCATTGGACGTAACGGTTCAAAAAACAGTTTTGCAACTCATTAAAGAATTACAAAAGCAATCAAACATGGGTGTCATCTTCATCACCCATGATCTGGGTGTGGTGGCCGAAATTGCAGACAGGGCTGTTGTAATGTATAAAGGAGAAATAGTAGAACAGGATATGGTGAAAGAAATTTTTATTAACCCCCGGCATCCCTACACCAAAGCTTTGCTTGCCTGCAGACCGGTGAACCATGAAAGAGGAAAACGGTTGCCAGTAGTTTCAGATTTTTTAGAAAAACAAATATCGAACCCTGAACAAGGAATAACGAATATAGAAGTGAAAGAGCCTGATAGATCACAGGCACTTATGACAGTTTCAAATATCTCCGTCTGGTTCCCTGCAAAAAAAACATTTTTTGGCAAAGCCAGTTCATTTACCAAAGCGGTTGACGACGTAAGTTTTGAAGTATTGAAAGGAGAAACGCTGGGGCTTGTTGGTGAAAGT
Source organism: Chitinophagaceae bacterium (assembly GCA_043768195.1). Lineage (GTDB taxonomy): Bacteria > Bacteroidota > Bacteroidia > Chitinophagales > Chitinophagaceae > JJ008. Next base: position 814 of record JAYVKT010000016.1, read on the forward strand.
GGTTGTGGCAAAACAACACTGGGCAGAACATTGCTCCGACTGATTGAACCAACGGCAGGAAAAATTACCTACAATGGCATTGATCTTACGGCCAAAAAAAGAGATGAACTGAGGTCGTTAAGAAAAGAAGTGCAAATTATTTTTCAGGATCCTTATTCTTCTTTGAATCCCCGGATTACAATCGGTGCTGCTATTGCCGAACCAATGAAGGTGCATGCCATTTTAGCAACCAGTAAAGAAAGAAAAAACAAAGTGATTGAACTACTGGAAAAAGTAAACCTGAAAGCGGAACACTTTACCCGTTATCCGCATGAGTTCAGCGGGGGGCAGCGGCAACGTATCGTTATTGCAAGGGCTTTGGCATTAAACCCTTCTTTTATCGTTTGTGATGAATCTGTATCTGCCCTCGATGTAAGTGTACAGGCACAGGTATTAAACCTGCTGAACGATCTGAAAAAAGAATTCGGCTTTACCGTCATCTTTATTTCGCATGATCTTTCAGTTGTCCGTTACATCAGCGACCGTATATTGGTGATGAACAAAGGGAAAATTGAAGAAACCGGCAATGCCGATGATATATATTTTAATCCGCAATCAGATTATACAAAAAAATTGATTGCTTCTATTCCAAAAGGTCTGCTTGTCGGGTAGGCCGGGTGGTTGCTTAGTCTATATAATCGGCTGCCGACGTTCTGTACCCATCCTCTTCATAAAAATTTTTGGCACTATTTCTACGGGAATAAAGCATTTTCTTCAACATTTTCTTTAGCTGCTCCGGCACCGGCTCCTCTTCTTTTAATTTTATTTCCGAAAACTCAGTGAAAGAATACCTGTTGAACCGGTAAGAAGAAAGTAAAGGTGAGTCAAATCCGGATAATACTAATTGGGTGCTATCGGTGTACTCAAACTGTTTGGGATCTTCTGGCACCAGCCCTACCGTTGCCAGTTTCCATGTCAGATCATCTTTCTTTACTTTATACTTGTAGAAATAAATAAATCCTTTTTTGCCTTTATACTCAGTCTTCAGCCTGTCCACATAAACTATAGAGTCGGGTTTGCCATATTGCTTCTTGTCCATCAAAGAACTTCTACCAAGATCAAGATGGTTGTTATACAATGCAGGAAACTTATCCTGCATTTTTAATTGCTTAAGATCTGTGTACAACTCATACCTGTACTCATCAAGACTGCCGAAAAACTTAAGCAGGGAATCAGGAATTGGTTTGCCATTCTTTAGCAACAGCAGCATGGTACTGTACTTGAGTTTTTTATCATTAGACTTAAGCATCTGCTGAATTAAAGGCTGAACTGCCGTATTGGTTTCCCAATAAGGAAGCAGTAGTGTGGCATAGAGGCTCAAGTCATCATTGCCTGCATCTTTATCCTCATCGCCGTAATAAGCATAAGAAGATGTTTTTTTCTCTGTTTTATCCTCTTCTGCTTTTTCAATTGCTTTTTTCTTTTCTGCAATTGACTGCTTTTTCAGCTCCTGTTTTGCTTCAATCATAAACTTACTGAAATACATTTCATACTCACCGGGCTTTACCAGGTTATTGTCCACCATTTCGCCAAGCAATTTCATCATTGCACTTTTATAATCTTGCAGGTTTAATAAAGGGAGCAGATCAGGCAAAATAGTTTTAGTAAGTTTTAAAGTATCTGACAGCTCGTCCAGGAAACTACCATTATCAAAACTAAATCCCGAACGATAAGAAAGAAGCGGACTGGTGTACCTGTAATCAGCATAGCTTCCACCGGCAGAGACCAGCACAGGTGGCTCTGCGTTTACTATATCCCTGAAAATATTATATGCATATTGCGTTTTATGCTGGAGCAAACTCTCCAATGCGGAATATTGTAATTCGACCGTATCATCTAATGCATAATATAATTGTTTAAGATAATCGGAAGCGGCGTTAGTATTAATATCACCCAGTTTATTTATCAGCGAACCTTTGGTGTCAAGGTATTTTTTTTCGTTCCAGTTTACAAAGGCTATTGCACTTTTAAGTTGTAACAAGTCGGATGAATCGAGGTCAATATCATCAATATGTTTAACAGCCCTTTTATGTAACACACTGTCCTTACTCATAAAATCTCCAAAAAACAAGTTTGATTTTTTTACAAATGGGTTTACTCCTTTCACGGTGTCGGCCGGAAGGAAGGTTTCAAAAAACTGCTTTACAAAAGTGCTGGGTTGTGATAAAGTATCAGTTTGTGTGGATAAGGAGAATCCAATGCCATCTTTATAAAAAGATTTGCCCCAAAGAAGCCTGCTGCTTCCGGTATCAGTAATCATCAGCTCCCACACCTTCATCTTATTTGGCAGCTCTGTTTTCTTTTTATACTTCACTATCCATGTGCTATCATTACCAAAGAATGACTGATTATCTTTATCTAAGGCAGCACTGTCTTTAGTATAATAATATCCTGGCGACCGGTAAAAGGATACAAATATTTTTTCACCTGTAGTATCGTTACTGATTATTTTATTGCGGAAAGCCCCGGCCTCCAGCAAATCATTCTCAGATTCTTCATCTCCACCATCATCATAATTGTAACGGGGAATATCCAATTTTATTTTTTTGTCTTCCGGGTACACTGGTGTATTCACAGTAAAATAAAGTGACGTATCTTTTTGTTGTTTTACTTCGCCATACACAAATGGTTTTATCTCGAATGAATTCAAAAAATTGGTCATGGCTGATGTTTCTTGTTTTCCATGTGCCACCAGTGTGTAATAATGCGGGCCACGGATGATAAAACGGGTAAGATATAGTGAGCCATTCTTATCCTTATATCTGCAGTCCATTGCCGGATATCCTTTGTAAGTAGTTTGCTTTCGCATTAACTGTGTGTCAATAAAATCAGATGACATAAAGCTTTCATCCATAAGACTGAGATCAAATGTGTCTTCCTCTGCAAAATGGTAATTATGAATATCAGTTCTGATAATACGATAATGTATGCCGGCCGTTTTATCAGCAGCATCGTATATCCAGCTGCCATCATTACCAATATAAGGCTCATGTGGCAGGTCAACAGCGAAGCCGCCGTAAGAGGGAGAGTATTTTTTCCAGGCAACAGTTGGTTCTGCACCATTTTTATACTCTTTCAACTGGATGCTGCCAAAAAATTTATCCGCTTCCACTCCATTCTTTATATACTCTCCATTACCACTCATTTTAAAAAACAGGATTTCAAATGGTGTGATAAAAATATTATACCGCTGCATATCGCCCCGGCGGGTTTTATTAATAATATCAAAGCCCTTATAACCGGCTTTACTAATTGTTTTCTTTGAAATTATTTTACCCGGTACATTTTCATACAATAAGCTGTCAATCGTTTTATATACATCATCCGTACCATGGTTCCACATCCAGGCATTTGTCATAATACGGGTTACCATATAATAGCTTCCATTAGACATATCAGCATACTGCTTTTGATCCAGTGCCGGATCATCACCAAACTTGCCCGCCGGGTCCTGCGGATAAAACTTTCCGGGAATGTCCACTTTAAATAAACCATCATCTGCGGTCTCCGTTCTGAAAGTTACCGGCACTCTTATTTTATCAACAAGGTCTTTGTCTTTACCGGCCCTCTCTCCCATTTTTACCGGACGAAGTTTATATCCCTGTCTGCGCAGTATTTCTATAACACCTCTTTCGCCGGGCAGATGGGCGGCCCCAACGCCTACAAATAATGCAGAGCCGGATTTTATGATTGAGTCTATTGATTCTGCTTGTATGTCATTTCTTTTGTAAAGAAATTTTTCATCAAAGGCCGCTGAAACACTATTGTATTTATTAATGGAGTCGAGCAAGTCAAGGTTTCCTGTGCGGTAAGCTTCCTGTAATTTATCCTCCCCATATTCATCACCTGCATCACCATAGCTTCTTTCTTTTCTTTTAGTATCCTTTGCTGCATCCCGGTATGCTTCTGCCATCAGTTTCATGCTTTTACCATAATCTTCTACACCGGCCACCCTTTTACCCCATTTTTTGCCACATTGAAAAATATACATATCGAGATAAGTATCTTCTTCAAAATCGCTGGATTCATTTCCATAAGTGCGGTATAGCAGGCTGTTGATAGTGGAAGGATTGCTGTAAAGTGAACGTTCTATTTTAGAATCGTACTTATAAAATTTTAATGTTTTAATGCTAAGAAATTCGTTCGGTATGGACATATAATCTGCATAAGTGGAGGCTGTACCGTAATTATTTGTTTCACCCAAATCATATCTGCTCATATCCTCCTGCCAGGTTTCCGGATTTGTTTCTAATGCTACTACTTGTGCATTTCGCAGTGCTATATAAAAAGAATCGGGAAGGTTAAATGCCAGTTTGCTGCTTACATGCATGGTACCGATCAGGTAAGATGGCTTTTTCATTCCATTGCCTGAAATTTCCCATAACAGGCTGGGGTATTTTTTTTCTTTAAGTTTTACCTGTGCATCAGAAAAAAGAAAAGAAAGACTTGCAAAAAGTAGTATAAGGATTCGCTTCATAAAAGTTTGTTTCCGGTCCGGCAATAACCGGGGCCTGGTTTCAGTTTTGTTATAAACAAATTTAAGATGCTGCAAGGCATCTGAAAGCATAAAATTATTTTGAAAGCCAGTCAATTAGCCGTGGTTTAAGGTTATTGTGGTATAGTGTATCAATTCAATTTCCGGTAGCGAAAAGAATTTAGGGATTAAACGGGATTTTGGGGCTTAATAGTGTACTTTTGCCGACTTTAAATGCAGTCGCTTTGACCAAACCCGGCGCCGTAAGGCCGGACTTGTCCAACGAAGCTTAGCAGCATAGTTGGCTTTCTGCACCTTCAGGCATCCTGCCCGGTTTGCGTCATTAGACTAAAGAGATAAAACCCATAGATAACTTATGAAGCTTTCACAATTCCGATTCGACCTGCCCCTTAACCTTATTGCCCAAACACCTACCAAGCGCCGTGAAGATGCCCGGATGATGGTGGTAAACCGCCACACTGGCGATATTGAGAATAAATTTTTTCGGGACATCCTTGATTATTTTGATGACAAGGATGCGTTTGTAGTTAATAACACAAAAGTATTTCCTGCCCGCATGTACGGACGCAAGGAAAAAACAGGTGCTAAAATAGAAGTGTTCCTGCTTCGTGAACTAAACAGACCTAATCGCCTTTGGGATGTCATCGTTGATCCCGCAAGGAAGATCCGTGTAGGTAATAAACTTTATTTCGGCGATCAGGAAGACCTGGTAGCAGAA
>JAYVKT010000017.1:0-5252 GCA_043768195.1 Chitinophagaceae bacterium
ATTATTTCTTTTTTCTTCATTCTTTCCTATGGGCATTTGCGCCGTGGAGTGTGTTAGCTTATCTCGCATTGGCTGGCCGGTTTAAAAGTTTTTTACAAAGAAGAGAAGAGTGGTTAACTGCCGGTGTCTTTATCGTTATGGTGCTGGTTGTTTCTTTTTCGGGTTTTAAATTACCTCATTATCTTAATATTGTTTTTCCAACTACGGCAGTAATGACAGCGGCGTTTATTCTTACTAAACAATCACACCCGAAATGGATTAAAAACATTTTCATCATTCAGCTTATTCTTATCGGTCTTTTATTGTTAGTGGTGGCCGTTATTAATGGCTGGGCTTTCCCAGTACAAGGTGTTTTGACGATTGTTGGCGTTGTGCTGCTGTTGTCCGTTGTTTTTTATTTTATAAAAAGTACTGCTTATAATCGTTTACAAAAAGCAATTACAGTGTCTGTCGCCACCATGGCACTTTGCTTTTTTCTTTTGAACAGTAATTTTTATCCGAAGCTGTTAACTTACCAGGGTGGTAACCAATTAGCTTTTACTACCAAAGGAAAAGTAAACCCTGCGGATGTTTATTTCTGGAAAGGCATGCAAAGCTCTTCGTTTAGTTTTTACACTGCTTCGCTGCGGCAACGGTTTGCGGATTCTGTTTTGCAGCCGGGCAAAAAAAACTGGATATTATATGATATCAGTATGGAAAATGAAATTAAAGAAGCCGGGTATCAACTTTCTCACCCGGTTGAAACATTAGATTATGAGATTACCAAACTGGATATAAAATTTGTAAACCCGGATAAACGGGAGCAGCAATGTACAAGGATGGTATTGGCGGAGATTATTAGTTACAGGTAAAATCTTTCTCTATACTGTTTAATGCGAACTAATTTGTGTCTCGATTTTTATAAGGGAACTATAAAAGGCTTTAGAAAATTTTTCAAGTAATTTTTCAACCTGCTTGGAGTTTTTAGAAAATAAAGCTCCTGTTTCTAAATACAATCTCTTTATACTTCCTTTGTCCGCAGCCATAGATGGTGAAAGATCCATTACACCTTGTATTTTATGAGTTGGCCAAAAATAAAAAACTACAATAAAGCCTGCATCGGCGCCTATTAAAACAGCCGGTGCTACTATTAATCCCAATGTGCTAATAATGTAACCAGCCGCCTTTTCTCCACCGCCTACAATTTTTCCTTTGTCGAAACTGAGGCTGAGATAGTCTTTATCCTTTGGCTTTTTTTTATGTACAGAGAAAGAGTGTTTTTCTGAATTAAAAGTATTTATCCCCTTCAAAATAACACTGTCAATTTTTGGCAGCAATTTATCATTTACTTTTTCAGAATAGTTCCATTCTATTCCTATTGATGGAGTGTTTTTAATGTTCTTGTTTTCAGCAACCTGTAAGGTTTTACATGAGCAAAAAACAATCAGAAGAAAAAAGGTATAATACCTCATAAGGCAAAATTTTTATACCGTTAATTTATGAAGATATGTTTTTTAAAATATCCCACTACAACCCAGCCGCTTTGCTTATCTCCAACATTCTGTCTATCGGTTTCTTAGCAGCCAATCTTAATTCTTCGTCCATAAAAATAGCAGGTGTTTCATACTCCATGCAGAGGTAAATTTTTTCCAGTGTATTCCGCTTCATGTGCGGACAGTCGTTACAGGCGCAACTATTGGTAGGTGGTGCTGGTATAAATGTTTTATGCGGCGATGCTTTCATCATCTGGTGCAGTATACCAGTCTCTGTTGCCACAATATATTCTTGCGATGAATCTGTTTGTGAGTATTTCAGCAGGCCTGTAGTGCTGCCGATGTAATCGGAGATACGAAGTATAGGGTCTTCACACTCCGGGTGTGAAATTAATTTCGCATTTGGATGACGGATTTTTAGTTTGGTTATTTTTTCCAAACTAAAAATTTCATGCACCATACAGGCACCATTCCACAACAACATATTTCTGCCGGTTACTTTGTTGATATAGGCTCCCAGGTTTTTATCCGGTGCAAATATGATGGATTGGTCTTTGGGAAAACTTTCAACAATTATTTTTGCATTACTGCTCGTTACGATAACATCACTCAGGGCTTTTATGCCGGCACTGCAGTTGATATAACTCACCACCACATGGTCGGGATGTTGTTCTTTAAATTTTTTAAAAAGCGGCGGCGGGCAACTATCGCTGAGTGAACAACCAGCTTTTAAATCGGGTATCACCACTTTTTTTGAGGGGTTAAGAATTTTTGCTGTTTCCGCCATGAAGTGTACACCGGCAAAAACAATCATATCTGCCGTAGTTTTTTCTGCCTGCTGTGCCAAACCCAAACTATCGCCGATGTAATCTGCCACATCCTGTATGTCCGGCTCCTGGTAGTAGTGTGCCAGCACTACCGCATTTTTTTCTTTTTTCAGCCTTTCAATTTCTGCAAAAAGATCTAGCGAAGGATCTAGCTCAATGTCCAGAAAACCTTTACTTTCAACTTCGTTCTTTGCAGCGGTCAGTACTGAGCCCTGAGTTTGTCGAAGAGTCGAAGTATCGTTGTTCATTTTTTTGTGTTTGTCAGCCTGAGTTTATCGAAGGGTTGATTCAGCAATATTCGAACATGTCGCACAACTTTTCAAAATAAATTTTTTTAAAACCTGTATTAATACAATAATAGTAATAATATATTTTTATAAAAAAGAGTTTATTATTATTACAGCTGTGGATTGGTGGATAACATCTTTTACAAAATTACCTGTTTACAGTAATACACATTATATATATAGTAATTCACACAATGCTTTATTGGTATCAGTACGTTTGAGCCTGGCTATCCACATTAATGTGCAAACAGGGAGAAGGAAAACTTTTTAATGTATTGCAAAAATAAATCTGTGAATAGCGGTAGGATAATTGGTGTTATAATAACCCGGTTAACCCAAAATTAATATTACCCGCTATTTCGTTTCCAATCATCCTGTTTCATATCCACGTTTCACATGGGGATATACACATAAAAAATTCCCCATTCACACACTATGGTGGAGAAAAACTATGAGTTGGCTGCCTGGTTTAACATGATTTAGATGAGTTTACAATTGAAAAAATCTATAAAACAGAAAGCATTACTTTTAAAGTCTCAAAAATTTTATGTATGAAATATATAAAACACCTCTTTTTTGCCATTTGTTTATTTATAGTATCGCTGGCCAGGGCCGACGAAGGTATGTGGCTACCATTGTTATTAGAAAAATTGAACGAGAAGCACATGAAAAGCCTGGGTATGAAAATGAGTGCTAAGGATATTTACAGTATAAATAGCGGAAGCCTTAAAGATGCCATTGTAAGTTTTAATGGCGGTTGCACAGGCGAGGTAATTTCTTCTAAAGGATTGATATTAACTAATCACCATTGTGGGTTTGATGCTATACAGAACCACTCCACATTAGAACGTAACTATATAAGAGATGGTTTCTGGGCTGCTAATAATAAAGAAGAAATACCCAACCCGGGAATGTTCGTCACTTTTATTATACGCATAGAGGATGTAACAAAACAGGTTTTAAACGGCGTTGTACCATCAATGACAGAAAGTGAAAGGCAATCAACCATTGATAAAAATATAAGCGAAATAAGAAAAGGTGCTAAAAAAGAAAGTTACCAGGATGGATTTGTCCGTGGTTTTTTTGAAGGCAATCAATATTATATGTTTATTACAGAAACCTATAAGGATATAAGGCTTGTAGGCGCACCACCAACTTCTGTTGGAAATTTTGGAAAAGACACCGACAACTGGATGTGGCCCCGGCACACCGGCGACTTTTCTATGTTTCGCATTTATGCAAATAAGGATAATAAACCAGCCGAGTATGCTGCGGACAATGTGCCCTATACACCCAAAAAATCATTATCTATTTCCCTGGACGGAGTGACGGAAGGAGATTTCACCATGGTGTTTGGTTTTCCGGGAAGAACGACACAGTACCTGCAATCAACAGCAGTGGAACAAATAATGACGGTTAACGACCCAGCCAAAATTGCTATCCGTGAAAAAGCACTGGCAGTAATTGATGGCTATATGAGAAAAGACGAAAAAATTAAAATTCAGTATGTGGCTAAATATGCCGGTATTCAAAACGCATATAAAAAATGGCAGGGCGAAGTGCTGGGATTAACAAGCACCAATGCACTGGGAAAAAAGAGGACGAATGAGGCAGAATTTCAAAAAAGAGTAAACGCCAACCCGCAATGGAAAACACAATATGGAACATTGCTCGGCGACCTTGAAGCTGCATACGCAGAAATAAAACCATATGGATATGCCCGGGATTATTACCTGGAAATTATCAGCAAGATTGAATTGTTTACCATCGCCAATTGGGTAAACTCTGTAAAAACAGCAGCAGAAAAAGACGGGGAGAAGGGTTTTGACCAACGGAGGGATCAGGCCGTAGCTGTGCTGGAAGGATTGTTTGATGAATATAATACAGAAGTGGATCAGCAACTATTTGAAACACTGATAGAGATGTATGTAAAAGACCAGGAGGAAAAATATCAATCACCTGTTTTAAAAAAATTGTTGAAAGAGAATGGTAACAGCGTTGAAAAAGTAGCTGCCAAGCTATATGAAGAAACAAAACTGCATAATGCCAAAAAAACAACAGAGCTGCTGGGCAAACCGATGGAGGAGATAATTGAGTTTGTAAAAAAAGACAAAACAATAGAATTATACACCGATATGGCAGGCACTTACACCACCGTGGTGGCAAAAAAGCTGAACGAAATTCAAGGCCGCATCAACAGGCTAAACCGAACTTACATGCAGGCACAAATGGATGTGTTTAAAGAAAAAACATTTTATCCGGATGCCAACAGCACACTAAGGGTTACCTACGGTAAAGTAAAAGGATACAATCCCAGGGATGCTGTGAAGTATGATTATTATACCTACCTCGACGGGGTGATGGATAAATACAAGCCGGGCGACTATGAATTTGATGTGCCTGAAAAAATAAGGACATTATATAAGAACAAAGATTATGGTCAATACGGAGCCAACGGAAAAATGCCGGTTTGTTTTATCGCCATGAACCATACCACAGGCGGCAACTCGGGCAGCCCGGCACTTGATGCTTCGGGCAACCTGGTGGGCCTCAACTTTGACCGGGTGTGGGAGGGAACCATGAGCGACATCAATTACGATCCGTTTATTTGCCGCAACATCATGGTGGACATCCGCTATGTACTCTTTATTGTAGATAAATATGCC
>JAYVKT010000018.1:0-3176 GCA_043768195.1 Chitinophagaceae bacterium
GATAAGGGGTGAGGTGCTTATTAATAAAAATAATTTTGCGAAATACAATGAACAATTAGCAGAACAAGGCCTGGCTCCTTTGGCCAATCCCCGCAATGCCGCTGCCGGAACACTTCGCATAAAAGACCCGAATGAAGCAGCAAAAAGGAATTTAGAAGCATTTGTGTATCATGTCAGTTATTATTCATTACAAAAAGGAAAGAAAGTTCCGGCCGAACTTTCTACCCATTCTGGCTCATTAACCATGCTTTGGGATCTTGGTTTTCGCAGCCCTGAAAAAGAAAAAAAAGTATTTAAAGGAATTGAAGGTGTTATAAAATATTGCAGCGACTTTGAAACAGGAAGAGATGATCTGCCATACGAAATTGATGGGATGGTAATAAAAGTGAATGATTTTGCCTTGCAGGATAAAATGGGTATGACATCACACCATCCCCGCTGGGCTATTGCCTATAAGTTCAAAGCAAGGCAGGGAACAACTAAATTGCTCCATGTAGAATTTCAGGTGGGAAGAACCGGAGCCGTAACCCCGGTTGCCAAGCTGGAGCCAGTTGCTGTTGGAGGTGTTACCGTTAGCAGTATTTCTGTGCATAATGAAGAATATATCCGGGAAAAAGATTTGTGGATCGGAGATGCTGTTTTAATCGAAAGAGCCGGTGATGTGATTCCGCAAATTGTAAAATCACTACCCGATGCAAGAACAGGGAAAGAAAAAAAGATTTTTTTTCCAACAACCTGTCCGGTTTGCAACAGCAAATTATTTAAAGAAGAAGAAGAAGCTGTATGGCGATGCATCAACATTGAGTGCCCGGCACAGGTGGTAGAACGCATCATACATTTTGTAAGTAAAGATGCAATGGACATCCGTGGTTTTGGCGATGCTAATGTCCGCAAGTTTTATGAACTGGGTTTATTAAAAGATATTCCCGGTGTTTACCAATTAGACTTTAGGGAAATTGCCCGGCAGGAAGGTTTCAAAGAAAAATCAATAGAAAATTTAAAATCGGCAATTGAAAATTCGAGGCAACAACCGCTTCATCGTTTGATATATGCTCTCGGCATCCGCTTTGTTGGGGAAACAACCGCCAAAATACTGGCACAGGCCATTACACATTTACTGGATTTCAAAAAATTCTCACTGGAAGATTTGCAAAACCTGGAGGATATAGGCCCAAAAGTGGCTGGCAGCATCCATCATTTCTTTAGCAATAAAAACAACATTGAAATGCTGGAGCAATTAGAAAAAATGGGGTTGCAATTAAAAAACCAAAAAAAGGAGCTTTCCTCCGGCGGCAACCTGAAGGGGCAGACTTTTTTATTTACCGGCACACTGCCCACTTTAAAAAGAAGCGATGCCGAAGCCATGGCTGAAGCAAATGGCGGGCAACTGTTAAGCGGTGTAAGCACCAAGCTAAACTATCTTGTTGTGGGTGAGGATGCTGGCAGTAAACTGGAAAAAGCAAAGAAAATCAATACAGTAAAAATTATTTCTGAGGCTGAATTTCTTCAAATAATTGGTAAAAAATAAAATTGGCCGTGCCTTAAAATTTTCTATCTTAGGAGTGTACAAATTCCTGCTCAGATAACCTTATCGTACCATCGTTATTTATTGCGTTCGTCCCTGTCTAAAATTAATTTTTTATGATTAAAAAATTAGCAGGCGAGGTATGGAAACCAATGACGTTTCCCGGGTGGAAGCACCTTCGCAACCGGTATGCAGTATCTTCTTTTGGACGTATTGCCAGCTACAAAAAAGAGGTGTTAAAAGAAGGTAAATTATTGAGTGGCTCCTTAACCACCGGCTACCGCACTTTAAATCTGCACCGCCCCAACAATAAAGGCACTTTGTACATTCACCGGGAAATGGCAAAAATATTTTTGAAAAAAAATTCTCTTGCACATAAATATGTTATTCACCGCAACCACAATAAACTTGATAACAATATTAAAAATCTCCGGTGGGCTACATTAAAAGAAATGATTAGTCACCAGCAAGGGAGCCCGGCCAAAATTGCTTACAAAGAAAAGCAGGCTAACAGAACAGAAGGCTTGAAATTAACTGCTACACAGGTTAAGAAAATAAAAAGCATCCTCCACAGTAAGAATCGCAACATCACCATAAGGCAGTTGGCAAAGAATTATAATGTAAGCGAAATGACGATGTACCGGATTAAAAGCGGGGAAAACTGGGGAAGGATATAAAGAGTTTATTGTTTGTAGTTGATGATTTATAGTTGACCCTGATATTACCTGTCTGCATTATCTTAGCAAAAAGAAAAATGCTAAGCCCTTCCACTATTAAATTTCTGAAAGATTTAAAAAAGAATAACAACAAACCCTGGTTTGACAAGAACAGGAAGGTGTATGAAGAAGCGAAAGCTGATTTTGCCAGATTTATTCAGGCTGTGATTGATCAGCATGGTAAAAAAGATGCTTCCATAAAAAATATTGTAGCAAAAGATTGTCTTTTTCGCATCAACCGGGATGTACGGTTCTCCAAAGATAAATCGCCATACAAATCAAACTTTGGTGCCAGCATAAATAACGGTGGGAGAAAAGCAGAGAACTCTGCCGGGTATTATTTTCAGGTTCAGCCCAACAGAAATTTTGCCGGTGGTGGTATTTGGATGCCAATGCCCGACGAATTAAAAAAAGTGAGGCAGGAGATTGATTACAATTTTGCTGATTTCAAAAAAATAATTGGCTCAAAGAAATTCAAATCTGTTTACGGTGATCTGGATAGAAGTCCTGATTTTTTACTCGTCCGTGTACCCAAAGGGTATGAAGCAGATAATCCAGCGGCTGATTACCTGAAGCTAAAAAGCTTTGTAGCAATATCTTTCTTTACCGATGCAGATCTGACTTCGAAAGACCTGGTAAAAAAAACGGTTGCAGCGTTTGAAGCACTGCAACCGTTGATTGAATTTATTAATATTTCTCTTAGTCAAAAATAGAAAACATGCCTTTTTCCCGCATTACCTTTTTGGCCATTTCCATAAAGTCAATGCGTTTCTCAGCAGCTTTACGAACCATATCCCTGATTTCAATTTCAACAAAGACTTTTGTTTGATACCCTTCTGGCAAATTAAAAAAATCATCCCCTATGTTCTTTTCCTTTATTTTAACAGCTTCAACTAAAGTATTGTAAGAATCATTTTCAGAAGAAATCAGGCCAC
>JAYVKT010000019.1:0-6049 GCA_043768195.1 Chitinophagaceae bacterium
ATTTTTGAATATGAGGATATAAAGGGTGAACCGCATGAACTGGTGGTTAAGAACATCAACCCTTATTTAGTTGGGGGGAATGATTCTTTTTTGCCAGCAAGAAGAAGCCCAATTTGTGATACACCTGAAATGCTTTATGGAAATAAGATTGTAGATGGTGGTTTTTATTTGTTTACTGATGATGAAAAAAACGCCTTTATTCTGACAGAGTCAAAAGCCGAAAAGTATTTTAGGCCAATATTAAGTGGTGAAGAATTTATTAACGGTAAGAGTAGATGGGTTTTGTATTTGAAGGATGTCAACCCATCTGAGTTGCAAACATTGCCCAAAGTATTGGAAAGAATTGATGAAGTTAAAAAGTACAGAGCAATGAGTACAAAAAAGCAAACTCAAGAAGCTGCACTAACGCCAACTCTGTTTTCAGAGCCAAGACAACCAATTGACGATTTTCTTCTGATTCCCAGAACATCTTCTGAGAATCGAAAATATATACCCCTTGGGTTTTTTACAAAAGATTTTATTGTTAATGATAGTTGTACAGCTTTGCCAAACGCAACTAATTTTCATTTCGGAATACTATCTTCCATAATGCATATGGTTTGGGTAAAATACACTTGTGGCAGATTGAAGAGTGATTTTAGATACTCAAATACTCTAATCTACAACAACTTTCCCTGGCCCGAAAACCCAACCAACAAACAAAAAGAGGAAGTAGAAAAAGCGGCACAGGCGGTACTAAATGCAAGAGCAACCTTTCCCGACAGCAGCCTTTCAGATTTATACGACCCCAACACTATGCCGCCGGCATTAGTCAAAGCCCATCAGCAATTAGATAAAGCGGTTGATATTTGTTACCGTTCTCAACCTTTTGTGGCAGAAACCAAACGGATTGAATTTTTATTTGAATTGTATGATAAATACACGGCAGGCTTGTTTGTAAAAGAGAAGAAAAAGAAAAATAATTAAAACGAAAATCAGGATACCGGCCTCACTTCACAACCTTTACCCCCTCCGCAATCTTAACCAGTTCATCCAGCACATCTTTTTTATTACTCAGAATTGCTGCATGCAGTATAAGACCCTTTTCAATCGTATCAGCCGGAATGAACTGTTCTTTCAAATAAAAATTTTGTGCATCATCTTTAAAATACAGCCAGTCAACAGGGGCTTGTAAGAATTGCCCACTTGTTTTCAGGGCTTTGTCTTCTGTGTAACCATATTCTTTATGAAAGTAAGAAGGGTGGTGGCCGGTATAAATTGTTATGCTGGTGTAAGTGGTATCTGTAAGGCTTTTTTTGTACTTCGTTAATTTAAAAACCCCAAAGTCATACTTTTCGTCAACAGTTACATAATAATCCCGGGGTAGTTTAAAAAGAAATTTATCGGTAACGCCAAATATCTTATAGCTCTCTTCCCTGGCGGTAAGGTTAATCCTTCTTGCGCCTTTGGAAATGCTGTTGAAAATGTTTTCAGTAAGCCTGATGTATTCATCTTTTTGTGGATAGGCATCGGAATTTA
This sequence comes from Chitinophagaceae bacterium, assembly GCA_043768195.1. GTDB lineage: Bacteria > Bacteroidota > Bacteroidia > Chitinophagales > Chitinophagaceae > JJ008. Next base: position 1,519 of record JAYVKT010000019.1, read on the forward strand.
TATAAACATCAATTCTGCTGACGGTATTGTCAGGAGATTTTATCAGCAGGCTGTTAATAAGAATAGCTGAGGTTGTGGAATCGAAAAGAGATGGCGTTGAAATGATAGTCAGCAATGAATCACTGTCAGCAAGTATTCTTCTTTTAAAATTAAAATCAGGTTCAATTTCTTTGGAAATATCCTCAAACAAAGTGTTGCCACTATAGGCAAACATTTCCTGCGCAAAAAATACCAGCCTCATTTTACCATTGTCAATAATAATTCTTGTTTCCCGGTTTTCATTGGGGTCGGCGGCCATTATATCAGCCACCCGGGGACTGGCAACTGCGGCAGCAGGAAAATCAGCAAACAATTTATTATTAAGAATAGTGATACGCTTTTCCAACTTTGTTGTATCAGCAATGCTGGTGGATTGGCTATAAGCCGCCATTGTTACTATAAAAAAAGAACCCAATAAAACAACAATTGATTTTGTACTAAATTTCATGACTACGTTTTAGACTGTGGGTAAAGATACAATCAAGACCTATTCCGTTGCATGAATGCTGCAATTAGAAGCCTCTCAAAAATATCACTGCAGAGAACATGAGATAAGGAGGTGTCGCAGAGAATCTCTGCGTTTACTTTGCGGCCTCATGTTCTCTGCGGTGATAAAATGCTTGCAATCCACAGCTTGCCCACAACCTGTAACTCATCGCTTACAGCTCGGGGCTTTCTTCCTAATTTGCACCCATGCAGCAATACCTCAACCTTTTACAACATATTTTAGATACAGGTACTCATAAGACAGACAGGACAGGCACCGGCACACAAAGTGTGTTTGGCTATCAAATGCGATTTGACCTGCAAAAAGGCTTTCCTTTAGTGACCACTAAAAAAGTACACCTGAAAAGTATTATCCATGAATTGCTCTGGTTTTTAAAAGGAGAAACAAATATTGCCTATTTAAAAGAACATGGAGTAAAAATTTGGGACGAATGGGCAGATGAAAGCGGAGAGCTGGGTCCGGTGTATGGAAAGCAATGGCGAAGTTGGTCCGCAGGATCCGGTGGAGAAGGAAAGGATGGAAAAGTAATTGACCAGGTAAGTGATTTAATTGCCCAAATAAAAAAGAACCCCGATAGCCGCCGTTTAATAATAAGTGCCTGGAATGTGGCCGATTTACCAGAGATGGCGTTGATGCCTTGCCATACTATGTTTCAATTTTATACAGCCCCCTCTAACTCCCCACAAGGGGGAGGACAGCGAACCCTAAGTTGTCAATTGTATCAAAGGTCGGCTGATGTATTTCTGGGCGTACCATTCAATATTGCTTCTTATGCTTTGCTTACGATGATGATAGCCCAGGTTTGCGATTTAGAACCCGGTGATTTTGTGCATACATTTGGAGACGTACACATTTACAACAATCATAAGGAACAAGTAAGCCTGCAGTTAAGCAGAACACCTTTCACTTTGCCCACCATGAAATTGAACCCTGCTGTTAAAAACATTTTCGATTTTAAATTTGAGGACTTCACACTGGAAAACTATGAATGCCATCCGGCAATAAAAGCTCCGGTGGCGGTATAGAAGCGTTGAATTATCTTTACTCCAGACTAATGACTTCAGACTAATGACTATCTCCCTCGTCGTTGCAGCAGCTACCAACAATGCCATTGGAAAAGATGGAAAAATGCCCTGGCATTTGCCCAACGATATGAAGCATTTTAAAAACGTAACCTGGGGCATGCCGGTGGTGATGGGCAGAAAAACATTTGAATCGCTGGGAAAAGTATTGCCCGGAAGAAAAAATATTGTCATCACCCGCCAGTCAGGATGGAATGTGGAAGGAACAGTGGCTGTACAAAAAATTGATGATGCCTTGTTTGTAGCTAAACAAACCGATGCAAAAGAAGTGATGGTGATTGGCGGTGGCGAAATTTATAAAACATTATTTGATAAAGCCAGCCGTATCTACCTGACAAGGGTGGAAGCAGAACCGGAAGCAGATACTTTTTTCCCTTCCTTAAATCCGAAAGACTGGCACCTTGTAAGCCAGCAAATTCATGAAGCAGATGAAAAAAATGATTACAACTATTCTTTCCAGGTATGGGAAAGAATGTAATGGATAATTTCATAGTGGATTAATGAAAGTATTCAACGGACAGTAATTATCAACTAATCAATTATCCATTATTGCTTAATGTACACTCATTTTCAATTAGGGCTTAAATATCTTCACTATTATCTCACTGCATCCAGCGGTAAGGGGCACGGAATACATTCTCCGTTTATCTTTCATTTTATTAGAAAAGTATTAAATAACAAACAGCATTACCCTGCTTACGATAGGGTGGAAGAATTGCGAAGACAGATGCTGAAAGATCAAACTATTTTAAATATTGAAGATTTCGGTGCGGGTTCGGCTACCAGCAAAACTAATCAGCGTACTATTTCCTCTATTTCAAAAAACGCAGCCAAGCCCCCGAAATTCGGCCAGCTATTATTCCGCATGGTAAAAGAGTACAAGCCGAAAACGATTTTGGAATTAGGTACTTCGCTTGGTATTACTACTGCTTATTTGTCGTTGGCGAAACCTGATGCAAATATAGTTACCCTGGAAGGTGCCGCCGAAGTAGCTGAGGTTGCCCGCAATAATTTTCAACAAACAGGAATAGAGAATATCGCCATCAAACAAGGAAATTTTGATACCACATTATTATCAGTTATCAATGGACTATCGTCTGTTGATTTTGCTTTTATAGATGGCAACCACCGGCAGGAACCAACAGAAAGATATTTTGCAATGCTGCTCTCCAAAATCAATAATGACTCCATTTTAGTCTTCGACGATATTCACTGGAGCCAGGAAATGGAACAGGCATGGGCAACCATCAAAGCACATCCTTCTGTCCGCTGTACAGTGGATCTTTTTTTTATCGGCATCGTATTCTTCCGGGAGGAGTTCAAGGAAAAGCAACATTTCAGCATTCGTTTCTAAAGAAAAAAATACCAGGCTGCGAAAGAAAAAATTTAAGAATTGGGGCGGTGCCGATCCGCAAAAATCAATACCTTCACGGCCATTGGCAAATTTTATTTTCTCTTTATTATAACCCGGAAGTATTATGACGATTGGTGTTTTAAAAGAACCAGTACATGAAACAAGAGTGACGCTAATGGCCGAAGCGGTGGCTACCCTCACCAAAAAAGGGATTACAATTGTTGTAGAAAATGGCGCAGGCGAAAAAGCTTTTTGCAAAAATGCAGATTATGAAAAAGCCGGGGCACAAATAAAAAGCCGCAATGAAGTATTAGCCGCATCAAATATTATTTTAGCTATTCATGCTGTAGAGCCAACTGACACCTCACACCTCACATCTCACATCCTTATCGGTGTTTATCAACCCTTATTCAATGCAGATACGATGAAGCAATGGGCGGCAAAAAAAATTACTACTTTCTCTCTGGATATGCTACCACGAACCACAAGGGCACAGGCCATGGATGTGCTAAGTTCACAGGCAAATATTGCCGGATACAAAGCTGTATTAACCGCCGCCAGTTTATATGGAAGGTATTTTCCCATGTTTATGACTGCTGCCGGAAGCATTGCACCGGCAAAAGTGCTGATACTCGGCGCAGGTGTTGCAGGATTGCAGGCTATTGCCACTGCAAAAAGATTAGGAGCAGTAATAGAAGTGTTTGATACAAGACCAGCGGTGAAGGAAGAAGTAATGAGCCTCGGTGCAAAGTTTATTGAGGTAGAAGGTGCGGCTGATGCCAGCAAAGCCGGTGGTTATGCAGTAGAACAGTCAGAAGATTTTTTGCAGAAACAAAAAGCAAGAATTGCAGAGAGTGTTGCCAAATCAGATATTATAATAACAACGGCGCAAATACCCGGCAAAAAAGCCCCGATACTAATTACTGAAGAAATGATACAGGCCATGCGGAATGGCTCAGTAATTATTGACCTCGCTGCTGCCACAGGAGGTAATACACCTGTTACAAAAAATAACGAAACGATTAGCTATAACGGGGTAACGATTATTGGTAATTCCAGTTTACAATCAACCATGCCTTCGGATGCAAGTAAATTGTATGGTAAGAATGTGCTGAACTTTTTACAATTGATTATAACAAAAGAAGGCGAAATAAATCTGAACTGGGAAGATGATTTGGTAAAAGGAAGTTGTGTCACGCATAATGGGGAAATTGTTCATGAACGTTTAAAGTAATTGTATGGAATCAATATTAAACTGGATTACAGCAAATCAGCAAATCATCTACATCGTCATCCTGATGATTTTTGTGGGGATAGAAGTTATCGGCCGGGTGCCAAGTGTGTTGCATACGCCGCTGATGAGTGGTGCAAATGCAATACACGGCGTGGTTATTATTGGTGCTATTATTGTAATGGGCAAAGCCGAAAGCGATAACTATCTGGCATTGATATTAGGTTTCATTGCTGTCATTGTCGGTACATTGAATGTGGTAGGTGGATTTGTAGTAACGGACAGAATGCTGGAGATGTTTAAAAAGAAGAGGCCGC
>JAYVKT010000020.1:0-2256 GCA_043768195.1 Chitinophagaceae bacterium
CGATACAGTACTATCTGGTATTATAAATATGGTGCGGCAGGCACAGGGAGAAAAACCGCCTGTGCAATTGTTGGCTGATAAAATCAGCGGTATATTTATTCCGGTAGTATTAGGTATAGCTGCGCTAACATTAATTGTAAATTGGATAATTCTAAATGACTTTACACCGGCATTAATGCGAAGCATTGCTGTGTTAGTAATTGCCTGCCCCTGTGCAATGGGGCTGGCTACTCCTGCTGCTATCGCTGTCGGCCTGGGTCGTGCAGCTAAGACGGGTATTCTTTTTCGTAATGCAACAAGCCTTGAAACGTTTAAAGACATTAAGCAAGTAGTATTTGATAAAACGGGAACATTGACAACGGGGAAGTTTGTGGTGTCGGGTTTTGAGTTTGGGGTTTTGAAAGAGTCTGAGTTTAAAAAGATCGTTTATAGTCTTGAAAAATATTCAAATCATCCGATTGCAAAAGCAATTACAACGGAATGGAAAACAAAAGATGAGATCAAATGGAAAAAGATTGAAGAAGTAAAAGGCTTTGGTATGAAGGCAGAAGATGTGGAAGGCAATACCTGGTGGACCGGCTCATTTAAAGTAGCTGCAAAAATGACGGATGATGAAACACATAATGTTTATATCATTAAAAATGACTCTCTGCTCGGATGGATTGATGTAAAAGATGAGATAAGGCCGGAGGCAAAATCTGTTATTGATTATTTACACAGTAAGAACATTCAAACTATTTTATTGAGTGGAGACAGGTTAGCCAAATGCAATGAACTGGCAGCTCAGTTAGAAATTGATACAGTAATAGCTGAACAAACACCTGAACAAAAACTGGCGAAGATTACAGAACTTACTGCTAAAGCCCCCACTGCTATGGTGGGTGATGGTATCAACGATGCCCCGGCTTTGGCAAAAGCTACGATTGGCATTTCTATGAACGATGCTTCGCAAATAGCCGTGCAGTCTGCACAGGTAGTATTAATGAATCATGGATTAAAAAATCTGCCAACCGCATTGGGATTGGGCAAACACACTTATCTCACTATCAAACAAAATCTTTTCTGGGCATTCGCTTATAATATTGTTGCCATACCTGTAGCAGCTTTTGGGTTTCTCACACCCACTTTTGGTGCCTTGGTAATGGGGCTGAGTGATGTAGTATTAGCGATTAATTCTATGCGCCTCTTCGTAAAGAAAGTGGTGTAAATTCACCCCTCACAATGAAGACTATTCACTCGATATTAAAACAATACTGGGGCTTCGATACATTTCGTCCGTTACAGGAAAATATTATCAATGCCGTGCTTGACGGAAAAGATACATTAGCCCTAATGCCAACTGGCGGAGGTAAATCATTGTGTTACCAGGTACCGGCGATGGCTAAAGAGGGATTATGCCTTGTTATTTCCCCGCTGATCGCTTTGATGAAAGACCAGGTAGAAAATCTTCGCCGAAAAGGCATTACTGCTTTTGCCATTTTTTCAGGTATGAGCCGTAAAGAAGTGATCAACACTTTTAAAGTAGCGACAGAAAGCAATTGCAAATTTTTATATGTTTCCCCGGAGAGATTAGAAACTAATTTATTCAAAGAATATTTGCCGGGATTAAATATTACATTGATTGCAGTAGATGAAGCACATTGCATAGCACAATGGGGCTATGATTTTCGTCCGCCCTATTTACGGATTGCTGCATTGCGGGAAGAATTACCCGGTGTACCTATCCTTGCACTAACTGCTTCTGCAACGCCGGATGTACAGAAGGATATTGTGGAGAAGCTCAAGTCTCCCCACACCCCGCAAGGGGGATTTGAAAATCCTAAAGAACAAAATGATTTTGTTGGCTGGAAAGTTTTCAGGCAATCATTTGAAAGAGCCAACCTTTCTTACAGCAGTTTTAAAGTAGATTCTAAAATCAACAAGATTATTGAAGTGCTGCGCAAAGTGCCGGGCAGCGGTATTGTTTATTGCAAAAGCAGAAAGCGGACAAAAGAAATAAGTGAGCTACTGAAACTGCAAAATATTTCTGCTGATTTCTATCATGCAGGCCTTGTTCAGGAGGATCGCAACAAAAAACAGGAAGCCTGGATTAATAATAAAACAAGGGTAATTGTTTGCACCAATGCTTTCGGGATGGGTATTGACAAACCGGATGTGAGGGCGGTAGTGCATGCAGATGTGCCGGATTGCTTAGAAAATTATTATCAGGAAGCCGGCCGTGCCGGAAGAGATGGGAAAACTTCGTATGCCGTTTTA
>JAYVKT010000021.1:0-3292 GCA_043768195.1 Chitinophagaceae bacterium
GCAACAGGTTTGCCACTTGTAGGGTCATGCTTTTTTCCTTGCCAGTTTATAATATCAGCAGGTGGTTCTTTGGTTAAGCCTTCCCACCACACATCGCCATCAGGAGTAACGCCAACATTTGTAAAAATGCTGTTACTACGCATAGCCGCCATTGCATTAGGATTTGTTTTTTCATTCGTTCCTGGTGCCACACCAAAATATCCATACTCCGGGTTAATAGCATATAAGTACCCGTCTTCCCCCGGTTTTATCCAGGCAATATCATCACCAATAGTAGTTACTTTCCACCCTTCCATTGCTACCGGTGGTATCAGCATAGCAAAATTTGTTTTGCCACAGGCGGAAGGAAATGCAGCAGCTATATATGTTTTGTTCCCTTTTGGATTTTCTACTCCCAGTATCAACATGTGTTCTGCCAGCCAGCCCTGTTCCTTTCCCATTACAGATGCAATGCGTAATGCAAAACATTTTTTACCGAGTAATGCATTGCCGCCATATCCTGAACCATAAGAAACAATGCTTCTTTCTTCGGGATAATGAACAATGTATTTTGTAGTGGGATTGCAAGGCCAGGTTGTATCTGCCTGTCCATCCTGCAATGGTGCGCCGGAAGAGTGAAGGCATTTTATAAATTCGCCATCACTGCCTAAAGCATCCATTACTTTTTTACCAACCCTTGTCATGATATGCATATTCGCCACCACATACTCACTGTCTGTTATCTGCACACCAATTTTAGAAATATCTGAACCAACCGGCCCCATACAATAAGGAATTACATACATCGTTCTTCCTTTCATACTTCCACGAAGCAAATCATTCAATATGCTATTCATTTCTCCCGGTTCCATCCAGTTGTTGGTAGGGCCTGCATCTTCTTTACGGCGGCTACAGATATATGTTCTGTCTTCAACTCTTGCCACATCGCTTGCATCGCTAAAGCAGGCATAACTGCTGGGCCATTTCTTTTCATTCAATTTTATAAAAGTGCCTTTGCTTACTAACTGATTACATAACGTATCGTATTCTTCTTTGCTGCCATTGCACCAGTAAATAGTTTTTGGTGTGCAAAGGGCGGCAATTTCTTCAACCCATTTTAGCAGTGTAGTATGGATTGCAGGGTTTGTATTTTCTAATGGCATAGCAGCAATTTTTATTTTTTTATGAGCCAGTCCTTACCCGGCATCAACTCACATACGGGTCGCTTGTTTTTCAAGATGAATCATCATTTCATATCCTATATACCTTTTGATGCTTAACATTCGGGTAATGCAACTGGTATTTGAACAGCAAGCCCTCCTTCTGCAGTTTCTTTGTATTTTGAATGCATATCCTTTGCGGTCTCCCACATTGTTGCAATAACCGTATCCAACGAAACTTTAGCAGCCGATGGATCTCCAGCCAATGCTAATTGTGATGCTGTTATTGCTTTGATAGCTCCCATTGTGTTTCGTTCAATGCAGGGGATTTGTACCAGCCCCGCTATTGGGTCGCATGTCATTCCCAAATGATGCTCCATTGCTATTTCTGCTGCCATCAGTATCTGCTGGGTAGATCCTCCGCAAACAGCAGTTAATCCACCAGCAGCCATAGCAGAAGAAACACCTATCTCTGCCTGGCAGCCACCCATAGCAGCAGAAATAGTAGCTCCTTTTTTAAATAAGCTGCCGATTTCACCTGCTGCCAACAGGAAGTTGGTAATCGTTTCTTTTTCTGCTGATCTCTCAGTTTTAAAAAGAACTGCATATAATAATACTGAGGGTATCACTCCGGCTGCACCATTGGTAGGCGCTGTTACCACCCGCCCGAAAGCTGCATTTTCTTCGTTTACTGCCAATGCAAAACAGGAAACCCAATTAAGTATATAAGTAAAAGAATCCCCGCCTGCTACTATAGCATCTATCCATGTCTTACTATCATAATAAGATTGTTCATTTAGCAATTGCCGGTTAAGCAGAGAAGCCCTTCTTGTTACCGACAAACCGCCTGGTAAAATGCCATTGGTATGGCACCCCAGGTAAATACATTCCAGCATCACTGTCCATAGAGAATATAGTTGATCTGCAATTTCATCCGGCTTACGCATCGCTTCTTCATTGCGCATAACAAGTTGCGGTATTGTACACCCGGTAGTGGAACAGGCATCAATCAGGTCAGAAGTTGTATTAATTGGATAAGGAAGTTTTACTGATGCATATTCATGTCTTTCACCTTCCATTACCACAAACCCTCCGCCGGTTGAGTAGTAAGTCACCGATTCTTTCTCATCATTACTACTTATCAAAAATGTCAAGGCATTGGAATGAAATGGAAGTGTTTCTGTAGACAGAAACACAATATCCTTATCCGGATCAAAGGATATTAGTTTTTCAGCTCCAAGAAGGATTTCCTTTTTTCCCTGAATTGATGCAATGATTGCAGGCAAGGCAGTTATTTCAACAGTTGCGGGATCATATCCGCAAAGACCCATTTGAACGGCTACATCAGTACCATGACCCTTTCCGGTTTTAGCCAATGAACCATACAACAAAATCTGGATGGAAGCTACCTTGCTAAGTTTACCATTCTGCTTTAAATTATTTAGCAAAAGCAAAGCCGCCTTCCACGGTCCGAGTGTATGTGAACTGGATGGCCCAACACCAATTTTAAAAATATCAAATATCGAAATAGCTTCGTGAGCCATATACTTCCTTTATTAAAAAGAATAATTAAAAATCTTTTTTTTAGAAAAAAGCCACGTCAAAAGTGGTTTCTTATGGAAAACAAAAATTCAATTTCTTATTTAGCAAATGAAGAAAACTGATCGCTCCATATTGTTCAGAAAATCTATTTCTCCCATTTTGCAATTAATGTCCTTTTCATAAGTAACTAATTCTGGCAATTAAACCGAATGGCCTTATTTATTTATAAGCTCTTTTTCATTAATCAAATAGGCCCATATATTCCATTTGGGACTCTTTAACATTTTTTGCTTAATATCCATTGCTTTTCCCTTCTCACCATGTTGATTATACCAATTTGCCACATCATAAGCTGCTGAAACTTCCCCATCACTCCACCATTCACCGCCATTTTTATTCATATTTAGTAATTCTTCCGGAGCTTTTTTGCCTTGATACAATAAAACACGAAGCGAATATGAATATTCCATATCTGAACCTTCATCAAAGACAAAATCATTTATAAGTTTCTCAGCTTTTTGATTGTCCTTAGCTTTCAGATAACTGATATATAACCAATATGTAGCTCCTACTTTGTTATTTGACGTAACTGAAGTATTTAAACAATTTTT
>JAYVKT010000022.1:0-2149 GCA_043768195.1 Chitinophagaceae bacterium
TCTTTTTATTTATTCAGCATTCTAATGACAACGGAGTCATACATTAGTCTTTTACTTCGATATCTTATAATTTCCAAATAAAAATTGAGATAAGAATGAATAATAAAAAACCATATAAATATTTTTTATAGTCCTTAAAATGGAGAATAAGGTTTGTTTTTTTCTTCTTTAAAAACCATACATAATGAGCAATAAAAGTGGAAAGCCAAAAACAAAAAAAGAAAAACCAATTAAAGTCTTTTGGTAATTTTATTAAAACAGTTAATAATCCGGTTACAAAAAATGAAAGAAAAGCAGAAACTATTACCGATACTTTCTGAATAATATAATACTTTCCATCACGGCCTTGATATTGCATTATAAGCATTATCAATGATAATGTCAACTTGGTCATACGTTCTATTTAACTTAATCAAAAAAATCCCAAATTGCAACACCAATATCAATTGCTGTAATTATACCGAAACCAATTGGTGAAGAGAAACGAATAGTCTCTTTAGCAATTAATAATGCAGATTTTAAAACTACTTTCCCTGTATTTCCTTCTCTAATGTCTCCAGCAATATCAACCACATCCATTGTAGTTCCGAGAGCCCCTACAGCTGGCACCTTCTTTAAGATATTTACCCCTTTCATTAAATCATTTTTTTCCGCCCGGCGTCTCCTACTCCAAGCCTTGTGTGTGGCAGGGACTCCGGGCTGCTACAATGGGGTAAAGTTATACCATTGAAGCATGCAGTATAGAAGGTTCAATGCCTGCCAACACACTTTGCCTCTGCACGGGCAGACATGGGCGGAAACGTTTACAGGTGAGGCGGCGGAGATGCCGGGCAGGGAAAAATAGTTTTTCAATTAAGGTAGGTGACAAATGGCTCATTACCGGCTATTAATAAAACAAAGCCCGGAACACAATCACCTTGTGTTCCGGGCTTACATTATTTGTAAATAAAAAAATTAATTCTTCTCGGCTTTCTTCTTTCCCTTTGGTGCAAACATAGCCAGCATTCTTCTGCCTTCCATTTTCGGCATACTTTCCAATATACCTACTTCGGCTAACCGTTCAGCAAACTTAAGGAGCAATAGCTGCCCCCTGTCCTGGAACTGAATGGCCCTTCCTTTGAACTGTACATAAGCTTTTACTTTGTTACCATCTTTTAAAAACTCTACCGCATGTTTGGCTTTAAAATCAAAGTCATGATCATCCGTGTTAGGAGTAAACCGTATTTCCTTTACCTCAGAGACTTTGCTTTTCGCCTTCATCTCTTTTTCCTTCTTCTTCTTATCGTAGAGGAATTTGTTGTAATCAATTATTTTACAAACGGGAGGATCAACGGTGGGAGAAATTTCTACCAGATCTAATTGCTGATCCTGTGCCATCTTTAAAGCAACCTGCGTATCATAAATGCCAACTTCTACATTTTCACCAACCAACCGAACTTGTGGCACCCTGATAAAATTGTTGATACGATGCTCTGCTTCTTTGCGGGGAGCAAACCTGCCCCTGAAACCGCCTTTATTAAATCCACCACCGCCGGGTTTATAAGCTCCGCCGCCTGATGGTCTGTTGAACCCGCCTCCGGGTTTTTGTGGTACTGCCATTTACTTTTTTTAGTTAAGCCCTTATCCTGAATAAGGACATTTTTTTTATTTGATTAAGCTCTCATACAGGATTTGAGGCTGTTGAAAATACAAATTTATTCTTCCCTTCTATCTTTTATCTCACTCATCGCTTCTGCCAGAAAATCATCAACATCTTTTACACCAATACCCCCTTTTCCCTGTCTTCTTACAGCCACTTTATTTTCATTCATCTCCTTCTCCCCCACTACCAGCATATAAGGTACCCGCATCAGCTCTGTATCCCGGATCTTCTTTCCTATCTTTTCATTTCTGTCATCAACTTCACTACGAATATCTGCTTTTTTCAGTTTATCTGAAACCAATTTTGCATAGTCTAAAAATTTATCGCTGATCGGCAACACTTTTACCTGCACCGGTGCCAGCCATAAAGGAAACTTGCCTGCATAATGTTCTAACAGAAACCCAATAAAACGTTCATGTGTTCCTAACGGGGCACGGTGAATGATTAATGGAATTTCCGGTTCGTTATTTTGATTGGTAAAGGATAGTTTAAAACTGCGGGGCTGGG
>JAYVKT010000023.1:0-2434 GCA_043768195.1 Chitinophagaceae bacterium
GAAAATAGTACTTCACAGTTAGGCGAAACAGAAGGTAGTATAGAACAGTCTGCACAGTCTTTAAAAGATATTGAAGAAGGGTTGCTGCAGTTAATGAAAAGCAAGGAAGAAGAAGAGCTTAAATTAAATGAAACTGATCAGGCTTACTATAATTTTCGCAACCAGCTTGCGGAGAAGGAAAGTGAAATCCGCCATAAAGCGAAAGATAAAGAACAGGTGGAGCACATGCTGGCTGCTATAAAGGATAAACTGAATGAATTGAAATTGCAATTGGCCGGCATGAAGGAAAGGCTGAATGTAGAATTCAGGATAGACCTTGAAAGCATTCTTGGCGAAGCAAGAACAGGAGAAGTGGCAGTGGAAGAATTGCAGGAGAAATCTGACAGGATGAAAAAACGGCTGGAAAATCTTGGTGAAGTGAACCCAACAGCCATAGAAGCCTTCACAGAAATGAAGAAGCGGTATGATTTTATTGTAGAGCAAAGAGATGATTTGTCAACTGCCAAAATAAGTTTGCTGAAGACGATTGAAGAAGTGGAGATAACGGCTAATCAGAAATTTCTGGAAACATTCCATTTGGTAAGAGAGAATTTCCAGAAAGTATTTAAAACATTGTTTACCGAAGATGACCAGTGCGACCTTGTGCTGGAAAACCCCGATAATATTGCTGAAACAGGAATTGACGTAATTGCAAAACCGAAAGGCAAACGTCCTTCTTCTTTAACACAGTTAAGTGGTGGTGAAAGGACATTAACCGCAACAGCATTGTTGTTTGCTATCTACTTAATTAAACCAGCCCCATTCTGTATTTTGGATGAGGTGGATGCCCCGTTGGATGATGCCAACGTAAGCAAGTTTACGAACATGATCCGCCAGTTCAGCGATAACTCGCAGTTCATTATCGTTACCCACAACAAAATGACGATGAGTACCGTGGATGTAATTTATGGAGTAACGATGCAAGAGCCGGGGGTAAGCAGGTTGGTGCCGGTGGACTTCAGAAATCTGGAGAAACAGAATTAGTTCATAGTTTATGGTTCATGGTAGAACCTGATAGGGTGCAAAAATATTATTGCTTTACAAAAGTCTGGTCTTGCCTGAGAGGTAGCCAGATTTTTTAAGGTATAGCACCAGGCCAGGATAAACTATTCGTCAGAGGATATCTTTGATCGTTGCTGATCCCGCTGTTGCTGACGCCGGCTGAAGTCTGATTTTATTTTATGTATAAAAGCGGTTCCACAGAAATAAATACCCCCGCATAGTAAAAAGGCTGCAACGATTGCCCAAAAATACCAGTCACCTTCTTTTGCAGTTTCGAAGAAGGCAAAAAAGGTGACTAAAACGCTACCTATAACAGAAGTAAAGCCAATAAGTAGTTTAGTATAATATCTTTCGTTGTGGCTGCTTGACATATTGTTTTTTTTGCTTGTACTAATGGGGCAAAAATAAGGGAAAAATTATCTTATACATACACCTAAGTTTTACGCAAACATTGTGTTAATCGTCACTTGCCTGACCATAGATTGATATTCTATTTTTTATTTTTGACATTCTATATTTAATATATGAAAAGAATTGCAGTTATTGCTTCTATGTTTTTTGCTGTCAGCATCGCTGCTGCACAAGAAGCCCCGGAAGGGTTATTTATTGCCTCAAAAGCCCCCGACTTTAAAGCAACCGATCAGAATGGAAAGGAAATAAGGTTGAAGGATTTAGTTAAAGAAGGGAAAGTAGTGCTGGTATTTTACCGTGGTTATTGGTGCCCTTATTGCAACAAGGAATTGTCGAGGTTGCAGGACTCATTACAACTGATAAAAGACAAAGGCGCAACGCTGATAGCTATATCACCTGAAAAGCCAGAAAATATCTCTAAAACTGTGGAGAAAACAAAAGCTGAATACTCTATACTATATGATGAAGGGCTTAAGATAATGAAGGCATATGAGGTAGATTTTGAAGTACCGGAGAATACCATTACCCGTTATCGAAATGCTGGTATTGATTTGGAGAAGAGTAATGGTGGAAATGGGAAATACCTTCCGGTGCCTGCTATATATATTATAGATAAAGAATCAACCGTTATTTACCGCTTCTTTGAACCAGATTACAGAAAAAGGCCAAGTGTGCTGGAGATACTAAAAAATCTATAAGTTTCAACTTCTTTTTTCTGCTACAATACATAAGGATTGAACCAATATTTTTTCATTATTGAAATCAATAACGGGTTCATCAACCGGTAGCTCTTCAATGAATGTTAATCCTGCAGCAGCAAGTTGGGTTTTCCATTTGTCAGATTCATAAAAAGTAAAGCCATACTTTGTAAAAGGCATTTTGAGCATACTCTCTTTGGTGCGGACAGTGACATAAAACCGGCCTCCGGGTTTCAATACCCTGCATATTTCCTGCAAGTGTTGCTGTGGCTGATCCCAGAAGT
>JAYVKT010000024.1:0-7986 GCA_043768195.1 Chitinophagaceae bacterium
GATAAGAAAAGTGGTGTGAGTGCAAGGTTAACGATTTCAGCTTTTGAAAACGCAGTAAGTTCGGCTGAACGCAGAGCCATTATCAATAATGAAAAACAAACACAGGTATGGATGAATGATTTGGTTGGTATCATTCCTTCCATTACCGGAAAAGTAGAACTGGTATATGAAGGTGAACAGGAAGGCCCTTACCAGGTAGCGATGAATTTGGTGGACAAAGCTATCCGCACACAATTCATTCAATACTTTCCCAATCCCGATCAACTTAAGAAAAGAAGGAATACCGGAAAACCATCAGTGGAAGAAAAACAGGATGACAACCCTTATCGCCCCATTACCCAATGGTTTGATAAAGGGAACAATCTGAATATCTCTTTCAATACTGCAGACAAAGACAAAATATTGCTGCTCTATAAAGTAGAAGGCCTTCATTCTTTAGTAAAAAAATATTTTCCGAAATTGAATGAGGAGCAGGCAGCCCTGATGATGGAGTTTGTATTGCATGGTCTTTCTTCTTATTCTCTTATTAGTAAGAAAATATTTGAAAACAAAGTAGAGTTTAAAGACCTGATGGGCAGTATGATGAATTTTACAGAAAAGGATTTTGAGTTTGATGAAGAAGCATAAACAATAAACCCCGCTGCGGCGGGGTTTATTGTTTAGTACATTATTATCTTACTATAACTATTTTTCTTTCCCTTTTAGCAACCAGCCCAGCTTAATACCATAGGTTCCCGAAAGTCCCGGGCTTTGTCCTCCTCTTGCATTTACATAATTAAAGGCAGCATCATCTTCATAATAAAAATTATTGTTTAAATATTTCACACTGCTCTTTTTATTATCAAATCCATATCCAATTCCCCAATAGGTATCTAACAAAAACCGATCACCCATTACCCATTGACGCCCCAACTCTATCTGCAAAGCTCCAAAAGTTACCTGTTGTTTTCCTTTTTCAAAAACATTATTAGATTTTTCCTGCATCTGCGTTTCACTATAATGCCCAAGGTAAATAATAGGCTTTATGTAAGTGCCTTGCATAAGATGACTGGATCTTGACTTACCAAATAAAATAAAATCAGGCAGCTTGCCAAACTTATAACCGCCGGAAACAAAAAAACCTGAAGGCTTTCTTTTCACTTCTTCAAACTGGCCGTTATAGTAACCCAGGGTACCTGCTTTACCTGCACCAATAATACCAAGAGATAATTCAAACCCCTTACCCGGCCCCGTACTTTTTTCAAACCCAATCTCTGTATAGCCATATAAAGGCGACATAAAATTAAGTTTGATTGCCTTGTTGGCCTGACCCGCATATCGTTCAGGATCCCTGAGGTTGTCTGCAAATTTTTCTTCCTTCCCGTTTTGATAGACTATTTTTTTAACCCTGTCTGTTTCCAGCACATAAATTGGCCCGTCAGGGTTGTTGAACTCACGGTACTTAATTTCGCTGGAACCAACTTCAATAATCTTGACTTCGATTATTTTACCGTTTTGCCGGTAGATGCGATCCTGAGATTTGCCTGCCAGCGACAAACAAAAAAGGAATACAGAAAAGAAAAGGAACTTTCTCATATTAATAGTTTTGTTGTTAAGGCAAAGTAAGAAGAAAAATCGCTGCTTTGAGAAAACTAAATAATATTAACTTCTCTTTCAAGAATAACGCCGAATTTTTCCTTTACCCCTTGTAAAATATCTTCACTGAGGTTATAAATTTCACTCCCATTTGCATTACCATAATTTACCAGCACCAATGCCTGCCTGGCATGGCAACCGGCATCGCCCCGCCGAAAGCCCTTCCAGCCACATTGCTCTATTAACCAACCCGCAGCCAGCTTCACATTACCGTTTAGCAATGGATAACCAACAATAGATGGGAACTTGTCTTTCAGCATTTCAAACTGAACATTACTAATTTCAGGGTTCTTAAAAAAACTACCTGCATTACCAATTACATCAGGATCTGGCAGTTTAGAAGAACGGATATTAATAACCGCATCGGAAATGGCTTTAATAGAAAGTTCTTTCACTCCCAGTCTTTCCAATTCCTGTTCTATAGCTCCGTAACTGGTATTGAATAACGGTTGTTTTCTTAATTTGAATGTAACACTCGTAATTACAAATTCATCCTTATATTTTCTTTTGAACACACTTTCCCGGTAGCCAAATTCACAGGCCTGTAAATCAAATGTATAATTTGTCTTTTCTTTACGATGAAAAGCTTTCAGTTCATGAAACACTTCTTTTATTTCTACGCCATAAGCCCCGATATTCTGCATGGGTGATGCACCAACGCATCCGGGTATGAGTGAAAGGTTTTCAACCCCTGCCAAATTATTTTCTATACAAAACAAGACAAACTGGTGCCAGTTCTCCCCTGCTCCTGCTTGTATGTAAACAAACTCCTCATCCTCTTTAATTTTTTTGACTCCTTTAATTTCATTTTTTAGCACCAGCCCCTCATAATCTTTGGTGAGTAAAATATTGCTGCCGCCGCCGAGTATAAGAGTCGGGAGTTTGGAGTCATTAGTCAGGAGGGCTGACAGTTCTTCAGTGTTTGTAAAGCTGGCAAAATGCCTGGCTTTAGCATCTATCCCAAAACTGTTATAGGGCTTTAATGAAATATTTTCCTGAATTTGCATACTGCAAACATCGGAATTTGACCGGAAACTCATCACCTCAATAAAACTAATTGATGGACAGGTTAGCCGAAATTATTTACCACATAGAATTGCACTCCGTAGATGGAATCAGGCAATCCTTTGCTAATGGCATAAACCCTAATGAAAAGTATAAAGGAGAACCATTAATTTATGAACTGACCAGCGAATATACCCGCAGCCCCCGTTTTAAAGATTGTGTGAAGGCGTTTGTTGATAACGGACTGGAGTTAGAAGATAAACTGCTACTTGCTGTGCTGCTGAATGATTCGGCAGCACTTACGCATCATCTTAAAGAAAATCCTGCTGCCATTTCTAAAAAATATTCACTGCGTTGTGCTTATACTCCGCTTTATGAAGTTACTTTATTACATATATGTGCAGAATTCAATCATGTGGCTTGTGCTGAAGTGTTGGTAAGCTATGGTGCAGATATAAATGCTGCAGCTGGTGTTGACGAATATGGCTTTGGTGGCCAAACCCCCATATTTCATACGGTTAACCAAAACAGCAATCAATCCATAGACATGTTACACTTTCTGTTGGCAAAAGATGTGGCTATCAGAATAACCGTACCCGGCCTTATCTGGGGCAAAGGATATGATTGGGAAACATTGATACCGGCTGTTAATCCCATTAATTATGCCATGATGGGATTGTTGCCGCAAATGCACCGTGATGAAAAGACAATTGCTGATACGGTATCTCTCTTACTCAAACATGAATTTGGAATAGATTATCAATCGGCAAATGTGCCTAATAAATATTTACAATAATGACAGCAACAATCATTGGTGCCACCGGGCTTATCGGTGGCTATTTACTGGAAGAATTATTACAGGATAATTATTATGATACCGTCAGGATTCTGATACGCCGCCCTCATGAATTTACTAACCCAAAATTAGAAAAGAAACTGGTGGATTTTAACGATGCAGAAAGTTTTCGCTTGGCATTGGAAAGCAGCGATGTGGTATTTTGTGCTATCGGTACTACACAGAAAAAAGTAAAGGGTGATAAAGAAGCTTACCGCAAAATAGATTATGACATAACTGTAAATGCCGCAAAAATCTGTAAGCTGAACGGCTGCGAAAAACTTGTCTTTGTTTCTTCGGTAGGAGCTAATAGTAAAAGCAATAATTTTTACCTGAAACTAAAGGGTGAAATTGAAGATGCGGTAAAAGCTGTTGCCTTAAAAGCTGTACAAATTATGCGGCCATCTGTTTTATTGGGTGATAGAAAAGAATTTCGGTTGGGAGAAAAGATTTCAAAAGGTATTATGTCAGTATTTTCATTTTTGATTCCTTCGAAGTACAGAGCGATACATGGAAGGGATGTGGCGAAGGCAATGGTGGCAGTATCGAAGAAAACGGATATCGGTTTCTTTGTTCTGGAATATAAAGCCATAAAAAATATTTTCTGAGCATTTCATAGTATTTTTAATAAGTGCCTGAAACAGGCACCCACAAAAATTATTTAATTTACTTAACATGAGAAATTACACTCTTCTGGTATGGGGCATTTTATTCACTCAACTATCTTTTGGGCAATCTGCAGATGCTCTATATAAAAAAGGGGATTCTCTTTACAAAGCGAAAGACTTTAAGAATTCTGCCATGGCCTATTCTGCCGCAATTAAAATACAGGGAAAAGAAACTGACGAGAGTAGTTATTGGAGAGCTGCCAGCAGATGGGCAATGGCAAATGTTGCTGATAGTAGTTTTTACTTTTTAAACTTGCTTTCCCAATCATCAAATATTTCGCAAGGTGATGCAAATGGTATTGAAGCTGATAAGGATTTTAATTCAGTAAAATTGGACAACCGGTGGAAGCTATTAATGGATAAAATAATGGATAGGGCAACAACTAATTATAAAATTGACGAATTGATTTATGGAAGAAAAGATGGAGTGGCGTTAACAATGCTTCATATAAAACCCAGAGTGAAATCAAATAACAAAGCCATCGTTTGGGTAATTGCCGGTTCCTGGTTTTCTTCTTACCAGCAGGCCGAAAGAACAATCCGTCCGTCTGCGATGTATCTTGATAAAGGCTTTACTGTCTTCCTGGTTATACTTGGCTCCCAACCACGATATGCCATTCCAGATGAAATAGAGGATCTTAAAAGAGCAATCCGCTATGTTCGGTACAATGCAAAAAAGTTTGAAATTAACCCCTCGCAAATTGGGGTTACCGGCGGTTCCGCTGGCGGCCACCTATCACTCGCTGTGGCAATGGCTGATGAAAAAATAGATAGCATTTCGCAAGACCCGGTAAACCGGGTATCATCAAGAGTGCAGGCGGCAGCGGTACTATATCCACCAACTGATTGCCTTAACTGGGGAGGGCCAGGTTTTAACTTTATCAATAATAAAAGCATCCAGCTTGCGAACAGTATATATGGGGCACTCGATTTTACAAAATGGAACCAGTTTACTTCAACTTATGACCATATTACTGATTCCAGTGCAAGAATTAAAATAGCCCGGGAGATGTCACCCATCTATTATGTTTCGCCTGACGATCCACCCATTTTTATTATTCATGGTGATGCAGATAATGTAGTGCCGCTGCAACAATCAGAATCGTTTGTTTCAAGATTGAAACAAGAAGGTATTCAATCTAAATTTATAATTAAGAAAGGCGGGGTTCATAACCCCGGTACTATGATGCCAGAGTTTTTAGATTTCCCCGATTGGTTTGATAAAAATCTGAAGTAGAATTTACACGGCATCCACATCCGCCACAATGGTTACACTGCGAAAATTTTTATGCTGATGCAAAATAGCTACTTGCTCAAGCAAATCTTTTTTACATTGGTTAATGGTCTTACCATCTCTTGGCAGCTTAATCAATAATTCAATTAGATACTGGTTTCTTATTCTTCCTACCACCGGCTCTGCCGGGCCAACAATATAGTTACCGTACATTGGCTTCAATGTTTCAGTATAAATATGAGCGGCCCTTTCCACTACTTCTTTTATCTTATGCTTAAAGGTGAGGTGAATAACCCTGGAGAAGGGGGGATAGAAAAATTCTTTCCGCTTTTTCAACTCTTCTGCAAACATGGCTTTGTAATCATGTTGCTGCACCACTTGTAATAATGGATGTTGTGGCTGCGAAGTTTGCACCAGTACTTTCCCGGTTTCTTCTTTTCTTCCGGCCCTGCCACTAACCTGTTCTATTAATTGAAATGCCCGTTCATTCACTCTGAAGTCAGCGAAATGCAACAGTCCGTCAGCATCGAGTATGCCAACCAAATCAACATTATCAAAATCTAATCCTTTTACCACCATTTGTGTTCCTACCAATATATCAATCCGTTGTTGTTCAAATTGCTGTATCAATACATCATGTGCATTTTTCCCTTTCACAGTGTCAATATCCATCCTAGCCACTTTCGCATCAGGGAAAGTTTCCTGCAATTGTTCCTCAATTTTTTCTGTACCGAAGTTTCGTTGCAAAAATTTATCGCGGCCACAGGCAGCACAGGTATGTACAGGTGGATAAGTAGTACCGCAATAATGGCAAACTAATTTATTACTAAGCTTGTGAAAGGTTAATGACACATCACAGTATTTGCATTGCGGAATCCAGCTGCACACACTGCAAATCTGGTAAGGTGAATACCCTCTTCTGTTTTGAAATAAAATTACCTGCCTGTTTCTTGCTACTACTTCATTCACCGCTTCTACCAATTGTGGTGATAACATAATTTTCGACTTATCCTTCTGCATTATCTTTCTCAGGTCAATCATTTCGATTGGCGGCAGTTTTAAATCGCCGTAGCGTTGCAACAATTCTACCAATCCATACTTACCCGTCGTGGCATTATAATAACTTTCTACTGATGGAGTGCCGCTGCCCAACAATGTTTTTGCTCCAAATAAAGAAGCAAAATAAATCGCCGCATCTCTCCCATTGTATCTTGGTGCCGGTTCTTGTTGTTTGAAGGAGGAATCATGTTCTTCATCACAGATTATCAAACCAAGATTTTGATAAGGAAGAAATACAGAAGACCTTGCGCCAAGTATTACCCGCAGTTCACCATTCTTTACCTTGTTCCAGATTTCCACTCTTTCATTTTGCGAAAATTTGGAATGATAAATGCCGATGTACCCGCCAAAATGTTTTTGCAGCCTTCGTATTACCTGTGATGTAAGTGCAATCTCCGGCAGCATGTACAATACCTGCTTGCCTTGCTTGATGTGTTCTTCAATCAGCTTAATATAAATATTCGTTTTACCGCTGGAAGTAACACCGTGTAATAAGCAAACGGCTTTGGTCTGAAGTTGGTCTTTTACTTCGCTAAACGCTTTTTGCTGTGCTTCGCTTAATTCAAAATCAATCTGTACGTTTTTAGGTAAATATTTTATTCTGTCAATAATTTTTTTTTCCGTCCAGAGTATTTTCTTTTCCACCAAGCCTTTCAGTTGAGCTTCCGATGCACCTGATTTTTTTAGCAATGAAGACTTTACAACCTCTCCTTCTGTTTTTATTAAATGCAGATAACTGAGTAACAGTTCCATTTGCCTGGGTGCTTTTGCCCAGTTATTCAGCAGGTCGGATAATTTATCCTCCTTATCATATTCAGGGTTTAGCAATACATACGTTTCTTTCTTTGGCGAATATGTTTGTTTCAGTGCTTCCCATACAAAACAAACTTTCTTTTGGATGAGCCGGTTGATAACCGGGTAAACATTCGATGAATCTAACACCTGTTGCACTTCGGAAAGATTCAGTTCTTTCTTTATCAGCAAAGCTTCGGCTACAATATATTCGTCATGATCAAGGGCAGAAAATTCATCACCGTATTCTTCGTTATACACTAATATCGTTTCGCTGGATAATTTAAAATGAGCTGGCAATGCTGCCGCCATTACTTCACCTTCGCTGCACATATAGTAAGAAGCTATCCACTCCCAAAGTTTTAGTTGCTCTTCAAATACCACTGGCTCTGCATCCAGTATGTTCAGAATATCTTTGGTTTCAAAAAATTCAGGTTTGTCTTCGTGAAGGCGTTTTATAATGCCTGCATATTTTTTACTCTTGCCAAGGTTGACTTCTACCCGGCAACCAACTTTAGCTGTTTCCTGTAAATGTATAGGCACAGACCAGGTGTAGTTTTTGGGAAGGGCTGATGGTATGATGACTTCAGCGAATAAAACACCCCCAACCCCTAATGGGAGTCAGAAACTTCTATATCGGAGATATTTTTTGACATTGAAGGGTTAAAGATAACTATGAATTAAGGAGTCTGTATTACTCCCCTTTAGGGGTTGGGGGGCTTTCGCCAAGCCGCATCATACTCAATTAATTTTTTTTC
>JAYVKT010000025.1:0-2396 GCA_043768195.1 Chitinophagaceae bacterium
GCAGGTGCAGTACGGATTGAAGAGATGGTAAACTATTTTCATTACAGCTATCCGCAGCCAACAGGTAAAGATCCTTTTTCTATCAACACCGAAATTTCTGATGCTCCCTGGAATAAAGACCACAAGCTGGTGCTGATTGGTTTACAGGGAGAAAAAATATCTACAGACAATTTACCTGCATCCAATCTTGTTTTTCTGATTGATGTATCTGGCTCTATGAGTTCTGCCAATAAACTACCGTTGGTAAAAGCTTCTATGAAAATGCTGGTGGATCAGCTAAGGGCACAGGATAAAGTATCAATGGTGGTGTATGCGGGTGCAGCCGGATTGGTACTGCCACCAACAAGTGGTTCAGAAAAAGGAAAGATTAAAGAAGCAATTGATAAATTAGAATCAGGTGGTTCTACTGCCGGTGGTGCTGGTATTAAACTGGCGTATAAAACAGCTAAAGAAAATTTACTAAAGAATGGCAACAACCGTGTAATTCTTTGCACTGATGGTGATTTCAACGTAGGCGAAAGCAGTGACGATGCAATGGAAAGAATGATTGAAGAAGAAAGAAAAAGCGGCGTATTCCTTACCGTATTGGGCTATGGCATGGGTAATTACCAGGATGCTAAAATGCAAAAGCTGGCTGATAAAGGAAATGGTAACCATGCATATATTGATGGCATAAGCGAAGCAAAAAAAGTATTGGTGAATGAATTTGGCGGAACACTTTTCACTATCGCCAAAGATGTAAAACTCCAGGTAGAATTTAATCCTGCTAAAGTTGCTGGCTACCGTCTGATTGGTTACGAAAACAGGATGCTGGCCAAAGAAGATTTTAATGATGATAAGAAAGATGCTGGTGAATTAGGCAGCGGTCACACAGTGACTGCCTTGTATGAAATAATACCTGTAGGAGTAAAGAGTGATTTTTTGAAAGGGGTTGATTCTTTAAAATACCAGAAAAATATGGTGCCGCTTAGCAAATCTTCACAGACAGATGAAATACTAACTGTAAAATTTCGCTACAAAGAACCCGATGGTGATGTAAGTAAATTGATTGAGCACCCTGTATTGGATAAGCAAATAGCTATTGCTAAAACATCGGACAACTTCCGTTTTGCAGCATCCGTTGCACAATTTGGAATGTTGCTCCGCAATTCAGAGTTCAAATCAACTTCTTCTTTTGATAATGTACTAAGCCTTGCCCGCAAAGCAAAAGGTAATGATGAAGAAGGTTATCGTTCAGAGTTTGTAAGGCTTGTAGAAAGTGCACAAATGCTGGCAAAAGGAAAGCCTGAACCTAAGAGTGGTGAAGAAGTGAAAACAATGTCTGTAAGTAAAAAATAAATATAATACCCGCAGAGATGCGGAGGCGCAGAAAATAAAACATTTAGCGTCTCTCCGTCTCTGCGGTTAACTCTCTATCCGGCTGGCAATTTTTTATTCATCTTTTAAACAAAATGCCATGAAATTTTTATTTGAAAAAAAGAATGTACTGCTATCTGTATCAGCTTTGGCTGTCGTAGGATTGCTGGCAACTACCAGCATCAAAAACCATCCTGGAAAGAAGGTGGTGAAATGTTGTAACAATCCGGCATTGAACCACGTCTGTATTATGAAAACAATTATTGGTACAGACACCAGCCAGGAAGGAAAGTTAATCAGCACATTTAAAACACCGGAAAAAGTAGAAGCGTCTATTAAAAAAGGATTGGACTGGATGGGCAAGGCACAGGCACCTGATGGTGGTTGGGGTGCCGGCTCACATAGCAGGCAGGACATAAAAGACCCCCATGCGGTAACAAGTGATCCGGCAACTACAGCATTAGTTGCCATGTCACTTCTTAGAACAGATAATACATTAGACAAAGGTGATTATTCAAACAATCTAAAAAAATCGCTGGAGTTCTTATTAAAAAAAACGGAGAACTGTCCGGATAATCAACCTTACCTCACGACTCTCACCAATACTCAACCTCAAACAAAACTGGGGAGGAATATTGATGTAATTCTCACCGCACAATTTTTTACGAACATACTCCGCTACAATCTGAACGATGAAACGATGAAAAAAAGAATTGAGAAAGCATTGGATAAGTGTGTGGCAAGGATCCAACAGGGGCAGGATAAGGATGGTAGCTGGAGAGATGGCGGTTGGGCACCGGTGTTGCAATCGGCTCTGGCCAATAATGCACTGGAAAGTGCCGGGGATGTGGGCAGAAAAATTGATTCAGCAGTTCTTGCAAAAGGATATAGATATCAGAACAGCAATTTTGATGCTGAAACCAATTCAGTAGTTACAGACAAAGCGGCTGGTGTAATGCTATATGGCTTGTCAAGTACCACAAGGGCAAGTGCCAAAGAATCAAGAAGAGCCAAAGACATTGTGGAAAAGGCTAAAAAGG
>JAYVKT010000026.1:0-6920 GCA_043768195.1 Chitinophagaceae bacterium
CCAAGCCCTCTTGCTTTTAGTTTTTCGGTGGTGGAATAAATGGGTTCCAGAAAATTTTTGCCCAATGGTTGGTTCGGCAAAAGCAGTTCCAGTTCGGGATGAACAATCTGCGGCTGGCCATTGAAATAAGTTACCCGGCCATATACAAGGTAGGATTGACCTGCTTCCAATATTTTTTCAACCCAGCTTAATCCCTGAAACCATGTTAGTTCGAGAAAGCCTGTTTTATCTTTTACTTCTGCCACTAACCTCTTACCTGCTTTTTGTCCGGTAATGCTGAAATTGATTAATACAACGGCTACCTGCACAAATTCTGTTTGCGGTGTTATTTCGCTGATGAAGTTAACCTTCGTCCGATCAACATGACGATAAGGATAATACTCCAGTAAATCGCCGAAAGTAAAAATGCTTGTTTCTTTTTTCAGCAGATCTCCCCGCTGCGGGCCAACACCTTTTAAATATTCTATAGGGCTTGATAATATATGTGACGAAGATGAGATAGCTGATGTTTTTTTTACAAAAATAGTATTTGCGTTCCTGCCTGGCCTGCCGGTAAGGATAAGAATATTGATAACATTGTTATCATCCGGCGGTTGTTAAAAATACGGTTCGGTTATAGCAAATATCCCAAGATGATGCTGAAAAACTGCAACTTGTTAAGGGGGAAACCCATTTTGAGCCAAAGTTTTTTAAATAACCTTGCCAATCCGGGGATGTAGCTCTATTTTGGAAGTAAGAACCAATATCCAACGCCTGCTGAGGCGAGCCTATAAACCAGAACCAATGAAAAGCCACCTTTACTTTTTACAGTTAGATCTGTATTTCAGCGACTATAAGTTTGCTTTATTATGTTTTATTACTGCCTTTGTAGTAACGCTGGTTACAATTCCCCCCATAATCAGCCTGATAAAAAAGTACAGGCTCTATGATATGCCCAATGCCAGGAAAGAACATTCGGCTCCTATTCCCACCATGGGTGGTATTGCCATTGTAGCCGGGATGATGATGGCTTTGTTTCTTTGGTTTCCTTTCAGCAACGGAGTGGGACAGATAAGTTTTTTCTTTTCTATCGTTGTATTATTTGCATTAGGCATTATGGACGATCTGAAAGATCTTTCTGCAAAATATAAATTCATTGTTCAGGCCGGGCTTGCCGCACTTATTGCTTTATCAGGCATCCGCATTATTTCTTTTGATGGTCTTTTCGGTATCTATGATTTACCGGTTACCGCTCAATATACTTTTACATTTTTAGCACTTGTTGGTATCACCAATGCTTTTAATCTTATTGATGGTATTGATGGGCTGGCGGGTGGACTGGGTTTTATGAGCCTGGTTACAGTAGGAATATTTCTTACTATGAGTGGTGATGTAAACACTGCACTGATTGCATTTGCACTTGCCGGTGGAATACTTGCCTTCATGTATTTTAATTTAAATCCTGCCCGCATTTTTATGGGCGATACCGGTTCGCTGGTATTAGGATTTGTAGTTGCAGTGTTGTGTATCCGGCTGATGCAGGTAAATACATTTGTTGCTAATCCTGTAGTGCCGCATGCACCAGTGTTTGTATTAGGCATAGTACTCATTCCTGTATTTGATACCATCCGTGTGTTTGCCACCAGGGTTTGGAAAGGTAACTCACCTTTTAAGGCAGACAAAACGCATATACATCATTTATTAACCAACCAGGGGTTTAGTCATGGTTTTGCTGCAAAAGTGATTTGTTTCCTGCATGGTTTTATTTTGATGGAAGTGTATTGGTTAAGAGGAATGAGACAGGAGATCATTTTGATCATCCTGGTTGCTTTTATGCTGCTGGCTACCGTTTTGCTAAAAAATCTCGGGGTTGTGACAGGAAAGAAAAGAAATTTTCAAACTGATGTTTCTTTAAAGACTGACTAATCCGGTGTTCATTATTTTTTGTAATGCTTTCTAAAGAGAATGATTCTGAAGGGTAAAATGTATGCCGCAGTCCCATATTTATTTCCGGATAAACTTACCGTGCAAACCTTGCTGAGAGTTAGTACCAACCATTACTTCAAACTCGCCGGGCTCCACAATGTAGTCTCCCTTATCCGTATAAAAACCAAGCTCTGCATCGGTTAAATTAAATTCTATTACTTTGGTTTCATTGGGGCTAAATGATATTTTTTGAAAGCCTTTCAGCTCCTTAACCGGCCGCACAATACTGGCAACTTTATCATGAATATAAAGTTGAACAACTTCTTCTCCGGAAAACTTCCCTGTGTTTTTTACAGTAACCCTGACTTTTATCTGCAAGGGGTTTGTTTCATCAATTTTTAAATCCGAATATTCAAATGTTGAATAACTTAATCCATAGCCAAAGGGATAAAGAGGTTTATTTGATTCGTCGCCATAATGCGACCAGAATACTTCTGCCTTTGGTCCCGGCCTGCCCGTACTATACTGATTATAATAGATAGGTAGCTGACCTGTATTTCTTGGAAAAGTCATCGGTAACTTACCGCCTGGATTATAATCGCCAAATAATACCTGTGCTATTGCATGTCCGCCTTGTGTACCCGGTTGCCATGCTTCAATGATAGCAGGAACATGTTCATCTGCCCAGGTAATAGTTAATGGCCGGCCACTCAATACTACCAGCACAATATTCTTATTGACTTTGTAAACCTCTTCCAGTAATTGTTGCTGCAAGCCTGGCAGGTCTAACCGGGCTCTGCTTCTGCCCTCTCCGCTTTGAAAACCATGTTCTCCCAATACCATAATGACTACGGAAGATTCTTTTGCCAACTGGATGGCGGCTTTAAATCCGCTTTTATCGGTTTCATTAATTTTTAATTCGCTGATAAAATTAATTGGGCCTGTAACAAGGTCAGCTCCTTTTGCATATTTAAAACTGTTGGTATATTTTTTTATGCCTTCCAGCACAGATACACCACTACTGTCATCTGAACCAATGCGCCAGTTGCCGAGTAAACTATTTTTGTCGTTAGCCAATGCCCCGATAACAGCAATTTTTTGCTGGTTCTTTTTTAAGGGTAACAGTTGCTTTTCCTGCCCTGGCAGGCTGGCATTTTTCAGCAGCACTATTGATTTTTTTGCCATCTCCAATGAAGCGGCGATATGATCCGGATGAGAAACAAGTTCTTTCTCCCTTTTAGCATCACAATATCTGTAGGGGTCATCAAATAGGCCCAGTTCGAATTTTACCCGAAGTATCCTTCGCACAGCATCATCAATAACATTTATGTTTACCTTACCTGTTTCAACCAGTTCTTTCAAATGCGTAACATAAGCATAGGATTCCATGTCCATATCTGAGCCGGCATTTGCGGCCAGTTCTGCTACTTGTTTCAAGTCTTTTGCAAATCCATGATCAATCATTTCTATCCCGGAGCCCCAATCTGAAATTATAAACCCATTAAAATTCCATTTATTTTTTAGTATCTCTTTTTGCAGAAAACTATTACCCGTAGCCGGCACACCATTAATAATATTAAAGGAATTCATTACTGTTTTTACATCATTATCAACGGCTGCTTTAAACGGGGGAAATATGACATTATAAAGAGTTGCAGTACCGACATCAACTGTATTATAATCTCTGCCGGCCTCAGCAAATCCATAACCTGCAAAATGCTTTGCAGTAGCAGCAATGGTGTTGTGGGCGGACAAATCATTTCCCTGAAACCCTTTAATTCTCGCCACACCAATCTTTGTACCCAAATAAGTATCTTCTCCTGCGCCTTCCATTACTCTTCCCCAACGGGCATCTCTTGAAATATCAATCATTGGCGCAAAAGTCCAGTTGATGCCAACAGCAGATGCTTCAATAGCTGCAATTCTTGCCGATTTTTCGATTGCAACAAGATCCCAACTGGCAGCCTCGCCCAGCGGAATAGGAAATAAAGTTTTATGACCATGAATTACATCAAACCCAAACAATAAAGGAATGCCAAGGCGTGATTCCTTTACCACTATCTCCTGCAATTTTCTAACATTGTCAACTCCCTTCACATTTAACACAGCCCCTACCATTCCCTTTTTCAGGTGTTCATATTTTAGTTTTGCATTCCCTTCTTTGGGAGCCGGGCCGGTAACATCCCAAAACCCGTTGTACTGATTCATCTGCCCCACCTTTTCTTCCAGGGTCATTTTTTGAAGAAGTGTATTAACCCTTTCTTCAATTGACACTACAGGTAAGCCTTGCTGAGCTGCTGAAGAGAAATGAATGAAAAAAAATAGTATCAGTATTTTAATCTGCAATCGGGAAGGCACTGTGTTATACATTAATTTTTATTTTGACTTGAAAAAAACGGAGGTATGAACTTAGAAAAGTAAATACGATCCGTTAATGATTGCTTATATAAAAACTGCTTTGCTATAAGAAATGCTCATGCTATCTGAGAAACAATTTTATATCCCTTCTTCTTTATAAAGATTGACACACCAAACAAAAACTAACCTGTTATTTATTGATATACTCTTATGTAATCGATTTCCATACTTGCGGTGGTAAATGCCGGATCAACGGATCCGCCAAAATTTCCACCCATTGCGATATTGAGAATGAAAAAGAAATTCTGGTTAAAAGGAATGGCTGTTGAATTAATCACAGAGTGAATCATTTCACCATCCACAGAAATTTTGACAAGCGATGAGGTCCATTCCAGTGTATATAGATGAAACGCAGTAGTGGCATTAGCAATAACTTTTGTATTACCGTCCGCATTGCCACCCGATCGGCCGGGATAATGTAAGGTTCCGTAAATTTTATTTAGATCTCTGCCTAGATGTTCCATAATATCCATTTCGCCACATGCCGGCCAGCCCACCGTATTAATATTATTGCCCAATGTCCAGATAGCGGGCCATGTACCTACTCCCGTAGGAAGTTTTGCCCTGACTTCCACTTTGCCATATTTAAATGAAAATTTATCCTTTGATAGTAGCCGTGCAGAAGTATAGGATTTGCCATTAAAGTTTTCTGCTTTGGCTATAATTTTCAAAGTGCCGGCGGAAACAATAGCATTATCAAGCCTGTTGGTATACCATTGCAATTCATTATTACCCCATCCGCAATTGGATGGACAACCATCTCCAATATCATAGCCCCATTTGGTAGGATCTGGTGTGCCGGGTGTATCAAATTCATCAGACCAGACCAGCGACAAGGTAACCGTGACTGTAACTTGGATTGATTTTGAAGTCGTTTTTCCACCTGAGCTTTTGGCAATTACATTAATGCTATAAGTGCCGGAAGCAGGATATCTGTAAGTTACTGCCCCTGAAGCAACTGTAGCAAACACACCATTACCATAATCAAAATCGTAAGAAACTGCATTTGTGGCTGTAGCCGTAAAAGACACATTACCACTGTTATCAGTACTAACAATTGCGTTTACCATAAGATTAGAAGGCGTCACATTGTTATCATCGGCAGTACCTCCCTTATTACAAGATGATAGCAATACTAAAAAAGGCAATAACAAAATTGACATGTGTTTCATTTTTCTTAAGGTTTAACTTTCAATTTTTGATACCAGGAGTTACCATCGCTGCCTATATTTCGCAGAAACATTTTTGTAGGGGTGTATGATAAAATTTCATAGGTAACACCGCCTGTTCCAAAGTTAATAATACCATTATCCGGAACGGTAAATTGAATCTGTGTGGACTGGGCAGCAGTTGAACCAGATGTAGCATCCATGAATGCAAGCTGCCTGGTTCCTCCTGTGTTTATTGGATAACAACCATCCCCGCCACCAAATCCGTAAAAACCGGTGGATGCCCCGAT
This sequence comes from Chitinophagaceae bacterium, assembly GCA_043768195.1. Lineage (GTDB taxonomy): Bacteria > Bacteroidota > Bacteroidia > Chitinophagales > Chitinophagaceae > JJ008. The sequence continues at coordinate 5,783 of JAYVKT010000026.1, forward strand.
AGAAAATGAAGCTCCTTTATTATCAATAGCCATGAATATTCTGCCATTTACATCTTTTGAAAAAGTAATTTCATCATCGTAAGCACAGGCCTCTCTTGTGTTGGGGCCGGCTCCATAATAGTTAGGAAAAAAGAAATTGGCTGCGCCTACACCAAAATGATCTTGTGTTTCTTTATCAGTAACCCATACTCTTGAACTGCCATTTGTTAATGCCGCTACTATTGGTGCCGGAATCTCAAAGGCTACAAATACCCTGATATTTTTACTGATGGTAGATAAAGAACCCCCTGTGCCAACAGCATTTACAGTGATAGTATAATTGAAAGTCCCCGGATTCGAATACTTATGAGTGACCGACCCGGAATACACTACCTGCTTAATGCCGTCACCAAAATCGATATTATAAGTTAGTGCATTATTGGCGGTTACCAGAATGTTTACGTTGCCGGTACCATTCCCGTTTGGATTGGATGCATCCACACCAACAACAGTAGCTGTAAGTGCCAGGTCGGTAGGAGCCTTTAAATCCCCGAATGAATATTGTTCTTTCTTACAACTGGTTAAACCAATTACAACAAAAAGAAAAATAAGGCTGTATGATTTTTTTATGTTTATCATGATTACTTTTTTTTAATTGAGTGAAATGTCATCAAAATAGTAAGTAAAATTGGCCGAGCCATCGCCAACGGTTCCCAGATCAAAAATCAACACAACTTTTGAATATGAATTGCCAACATTGATAGCAGAAAAATTAAAAGTTAGTTCTTCCCAGGCGTTGGCAGTAGTTGTGGTTACTTCTCTTTCAAAACTAATTCCGCCATTCGTTGCATTTTCAACTTTTAAAAGCAGTTTGGCACCCACTCGTGGAGAATACACTTTTACTTTAAATGTCCGTAATACCGAGAAGTTAATCGGGTTTACCAGTTCAATAAAACTGCCTCCATAAACTTCTGGCGGCCCTTTTACCATTTTACCAACTTTTGTACTGGTGTTAATACCGGATGGATTAGGATTATTTACAACCGTAGCATTACCACCACCAAAATTGACAAACGGGTAAGCATAGGTTGTTGACTGGAAATCTAATGGAAGTATTAAATAATTAGGTGTTGTATTAGCTGCTAAAAACCTTACATCA
>JAYVKT010000027.1:0-3327 GCA_043768195.1 Chitinophagaceae bacterium
TTTTTAAAGCTTTTTTTATTCGCAATTGAATCTGTAAGCTCCCCCAAACCCACAAATCTATACTTAGGCTTCACCGCCAATATTTTTTCTTCAAATGAAGCAGCATCCAGTTCTCTATGAAAATTAAGTACTATTCCCCCGGGCATATTTGATTGATTAAAGGCTTGCTCAGTTTAATTTTTTAAAAAACATCAATAGAGCCAAACATCAGGTTCAGCTTTATATTGTCAGGCATATTCAGATTGTAATAAATAAACCCATTCAAGCCACTGGCCTTTTTCCATTTTTTAATTATACCATTATTTGTATTCAGGCTACAGCTAACAATATCTATAAAACGGACTTTATAAGTTTTGAAAACACCAGAAATAAGGCCTTGTAAAGAACCGGGTTCAGACAATTTAATACCACCAACAATAAAAAAACTAAACTCTATCCCATACTTTTTTCTTTTTTCAAGTTTGCCCCAAATAAAACTATTGTTATGGTTTACTCTCAAAATATCTGCTGGGCTTTGTCTTTTCTTGTGTTCATATAACTGCTCTTCGTCTATTTCAACTGCATCGTGCAATAAAGGCTGATAACTATTATTAGTAAATATTTTGCCTGCAAATGGCATACTAATTATCCGGCTAAACATTGAATCATATTCTGTAAAATCAAGTTTTTTTACAAATATCGGGTAGGAATTATCATTTGGCAACCCATATAAAAACCCGGCACCTTCCTGTAGCAGGATTTTTTTTGCTTCATTAATAATATTTACAAAAACTTTCTTTCCCTGGTGATTGGGGTGGGTGGCAGTCCAGCAGCTTTGATACCCAACGTAATTTTTACTATTGAGAAAAAAATCATTTGCAATAAAAGCATTGCAGCCGATAATTTCATTATTTTCTTTTGCAATAAGTATAAAGCTTGGCCTCGAAGCATTACTGGCAATATTCCGTACTATATGCCCTTCTGCATGTAAAAAATCATCCTTAAATGCAGCTTTAATTAACCGCCTTATTTGCAAATCAGTTTCGGCATTTGCAAGATCTGCTTTTTCAATTATATAATTCATACCACAGTTGTGTTTAAAAAGAGATACTATAAACCGTTGACGAAGTTATTTTTTGAAGTTATATTCCTAGCCCCAGAGAGCCTGTCCCGATTTTTCGGGAGGTAAAATGTTAGTAGAAAAATATTTTAGTGATGTGTCAGAGCCCCAGCGGGGCGAAATATTTCACATGTCGCCCCGCTGGGGCTTTGTGAACCTGATATAATTCGCTATTTCTACTAATATTTCGCCTCTACGAGGCTGAGGAAATTAACTCCGCCAACGGGTATAATATATTACTACCAAAGAAAAATTATGCCTTGCCTGAGCTTTACTTATCCAATATTATTTCTGACAGGCCTGCTTCCAAATATTTTTTGTATTACCATCCTGCTCCTTGCAGCTATTAGCTTGTTAAATACTGTGAGCTTAAATATTATTTCAATGATGTATCCAATTAATAAAACCAGGGCCATGATAATAAGAATCATGAGATAAGGATTTTTATCAATCAAAAAGTCATTTACAAAATACCTGGCACCAACATATACAGCTAAACCAATCAGTAGTAAACCGAATACTTGTAAAAAATATTTTTTTATTTTCCTAACCGGAAAAAAACGACCTAACGCATACATCTGCACAATTACCATAACGGCCGGCATGCACACCTGCTGCCATAGCAGACCTTCAAAGCCGAATGTACTGGCCATAAAAATAAGCAGGGCGATATTGAATAGCTTAACAGGCAGGCTGTACTTTACCAGCGATGACAATGACTGCAAGGAAGCAAATAGCCTGTTGTTTAAAACATCCAGTGCCTTAAAAGGCAATGCTGCCGACAACAAACAAAGGCTGAAAACGGTTGTTTCGAAAAGTTCTTTACCGAAATTTTCCTTGCCATACAATATTTCAATAATCCAATATCCGGATAGAGAAAAGACAATGGCAATACCTGTCATAAAAAAGAAAAGATGGTTGCCAAAAAAACGGAATGTATTAAAAAGATTGTGCCGTTCATTTTTAGCCGCTTCTTCAGCAAGCTTTACACCAAATACAGAAATAAATTGCGATACAAACACAGCATCTGGCAAATTAGCCAGCATACTGCCGTAGTTATAGGCACTAAGCTGCCCTGTTGAGAAATTGCTGAGAAAATAAACGATGAGAAAATTAGTAATGACTGTGGGTACAGATACAATGAGAACGGCAGCTAATTCTTTTGATACCTTTCGTGGAATAGCAAAGTAAAACAGGCGAATCCGCTGGTTCAATTTCACTTTCAGCAGTACCAAATAAAAAACAAAGCAAATAATATTTCCTGCCAGTTGCCCTATAAAAAAGCTTTCAATACCAAACTGCTTTTTTAAAACAACAATTAAAAAAAGTGTTATTAGTGATGTAACTACCTGACCAATTATATATACTACAAAATATTTTCGGCTCAAAAATATATTACTAATAAAAGTATTCAGCACTGCAAGGCTGAGCCATATACCAGAAAATCGCAATACAGGTTCAAAGGGTTTTAATTGTTCTGCATTAAACCCTGAAATAACATCATAGGTTACTACAGGTGCCACTATTACCAACACCGTGAAGATGAATAACAGAACCAGGTAAATATTAAAAAAAGCACTGCATATGTTGGCAGCTTCCTTGTCCTTTTTACTCTCTGTAAGCACTATGTAAGATGGCCCGGCAACCATCAGGTTTATCTGGGAAATGATAACACATATAATGGTGATAAGGCTCCATACAAACAGATATACATCCGTTTCCTCGGGAAGAAAATTTCTGGCCAGTAAGATACCCAGCAAAAAAGTTATACCCCTGGCAATGCCATTAAAGAAAAGCAGCCAGAGTATTCCTTTTCGATATGTATTTTGCCTGAACATAAACAGCCTATCGGGGGCTTTTCTTTTTAAACATAATCTTCAAATACCCCATTAAAAATTTCAGCAGATTAAAACTGGAGTGAACAAAGACAACTACATTAATTGCCTTATACCGGTAATAGAGGTTCTTATATTGTTGTAGCTTTTGAAACCGTTCTTCAAATTCTGCCGATAATTTTTCTTTACTATAGATGGTTGCCATTTTTCTTACCCACAGGTTGCCATAAAACTGTTTTCCCAATCCATATTTTTCTGTATAAAATAATGCCGTATCGCCCAATGCTTTTTCTACAAATATTTTTCCGGGTGAGGTAGTGGTAAGTGTACTTGCATTGCCTGTTCTATATGAACCGAGTACTTTAGAAGAGTGAGTTGAATATCCCTTTGAAC
>JAYVKT010000028.1:0-2256 GCA_043768195.1 Chitinophagaceae bacterium
TTTTCCAATCATCAACCCCCTGCATCAGGTAAGGAATCCATTTTTTAGGCGTAGCAGGGTCAATATAAAAGATGATTGGCTTTTGGGGTTCTACTAATTCGCCTTGCTTATATTTTTCCCAATCACCATCTTTTGGTTCAAGTCTCCAGCGTTTTACAAGTGTAATATTCTTTACACCTTGCGGGTCTGCATCAAAGTCGGTATATCCTACAGCAAAGTAGCCGACCCTTGGATCAAAATGGCGGGCCTGCATTGGCACTTTGGGAAGCAGCAGTAAAGAACTGTTGAGTTCCATTGTCATGTTTCCTCCGGCTGCGCCCCCGCCAAAACCTTGTGTGGTAGCTGGTGCAGGTGATCTGGCATATGTTTTTACTGCTTTTATTTCAACGTTAATCGGGTATGATTTTACACTAACCACATACGACTTATCGGCTTGTAAGGCTGCCAAACGCAAACTGGTTTTCAATGCACTGTTGAAATGCAACACATCATTATCCCCACTTATATAATCTGTAATATCAATAACTGCACCTGTTGAATCTTTTCCCAGTGCTTTTATATCAAACGAAGCTGCAATAGCCTGAATGTTTGAATTGGTTACTGAAGAAAACATAGGTGAAGTAGAATCTTTCGCATACTCAGCATAGGAAATGGTGCGGAGAAAAATTTTATTGTTAGGCCCTTTTTCGAACCGGGCAACTCCTTGTCCTATCTGATCTCCGCCATAACCAAAAAAGCCACCGCTGCGCATACCTGCTGCTGCTTTTGAAATACGGTTCACTATCAGTATCTCCCGGTTGAAAAGAGAATCAGGTATTTCAAAGAAATACTTGTCTTCCACTTTATGTACCCAAAATAAACCGCCGTCTGAAATGGCCTTTGAAGTAATTACTTCTTTATAAGGCTTGGGGCCAGTGGTGGCTGATGGTGGTGTTCTTCTGGTTGAATCGGTGAGAGGTCTTGTGCCGGTAGGTGGTTGTGCTACTACTGCTGCCGACATAAATACAGTTACAAACAAAAGAGAAATTTTGGAAAAAGATAATTGCATAGTCATCGTTTTTATTAGTGGCTCAAGATACGGAAAGCAGTGGTTTGGAGTGGCGGCCGTAAGTATTTTGTACAAACGGTTTAAAACAACGGATGAACATCCTGATTTGATTGAAAAAAAAGAACCCATCCTGAAAAAACAAGATGGGTCATATTATTCCTGCCCGGCGTCTCCTACTCCAAGCCTTGTGTGTGGCAGGGACGCTGGGCTGCTACGGAGAACAGTTGCTAATCTTTTCAAATATTATTCCTGGTTCGCCAACAATTTATTTCGCATTATCGCTTCTACATCCACCATCTCATATGCTGCAAGGTTTCCCGCCCGGATTACCGGTCGAACGGGCATTTACCATTACAAGGGTTATTATGAATATGCAATAGCTTTTGATAAGCAAACTTAGCCGTTTCGCAATACTTCCAGTCAAAGTTGCTTTTTTTTAAAGAGCAGAACATTTACAACAATCAGGCAATAGCTGCAGCCTTACTGCTCCGTAGCTGCCCAATGTCGCCTGCCAACACACCTACCCCACTCACAGCAGACATGGGCGGAAACGTTTACGGGGTGGGCTGAGGAGACTCCGGCGGGAAAAAAAAACGGATGCCTCCTAAAATGGTGTAGCCGATTTCCTCGCTGCTGTAAGTGATGGATTCGGGGTTCGTAGTGTTAAGTTTGCTATCCATAAAAAATAGTTTTTTGTACTCTATTAGATACAAATATAGCCTATCAACCTTATTTGCAAAATCTTTTTGTATTTTATTGTAGCTTATTAGGTCTGTATATTTGCCCTGTTGCCTTACAATACAGTTGTTTTACACTCTATTCAATACAGGACTATGAACACTTTTGGTAAACGGTTAAGAACATGCAGGGATGCTAAAAACCTGTCGCAGCAAGAGGTTGCTGCAAAACTTAAAACATCATACACCGTTATCGGCAAGTATGAACGGGATGAGATGATTCCTTCTGTTGAAGTAGCTAAGAAGCTTTCTAAATTACTTGATACAACTGTGGGTTATTTACTCGGTGAGACCGAAGAAGTAAATCTTCTCAAAGACCCTGCTATGCTAAAACGATTGAATGAGATTAACTCACTGCCTGATGAAGAGAAAAAATCTATCCTGCTAACCGTTGATGCTTTTCTCAGAGATGCTAAAACAAGAAAAGCTTACGCATAATGCAAAAGCCCCTTCGGGGCTTTATTGTTTTAG
>JAYVKT010000029.1:0-9489 GCA_043768195.1 Chitinophagaceae bacterium
GGGGCTTCCCATTTCTTACTTGTTTTTATCAATATCAACCCCAGCACACAATGCCAGAAACTCCAGAGAAGAAAACTTCCTTCCTGTCCTTCCCAAAAGCAGGCCAGCATGTATTTAAATTCTAATGAACGGCTGCTATGCTGCCAGGCATATTTGTATTCAAATAAGTGGCCGTGTATGATGTAAAATAAGATGCTGAAGATGGCGAGAATGGAAGCCACTTCTATAAAAAAAGCATAACGGGCCAGCTTTTTCCAATGCAGGGCATCGGCATCATTTTTTGATTGTGCAGATTTGAAATAAGAAAAAGTTGCAACCAATGATGCAACCAAAGAAAGTACAATAAAAAAATGTCCTAACTGACCGGGTAAAAGATGCTCGCCGATATAATCCATTCCGTGTTTAGTATTTTGTTGCTTCAGAATTTGCAGCAGCCTGATTAGCTGTAGCCGTGCCGCCATTCTTTTCTATGTCTCCACTGGCTGATTTACTTTCTTGTGGCTTTATTTGCTCTTTATATTTTGAGGGGCATTTTGTCTGCACATCTTTACATTCAAAATGATCTGCTTCATATTTCCCTTTTAAAACTAATCGTTCACTTATCATCAGGTTAGGTATTTCGCCATTCCTGTACACCACTTTCATATCCTGGTTGGAGTTATCCATCGCCACGGCATGAAAACTCAGATAGTTGGCATCTTTTGTAGGGTCGTATTCTACCGGCTTTGTTTTGTCAAGCTTTACTGCCACATGCACAAATTTTCCCGGTTTTGCCTTGGCTTCAGCAATAGTTTCGTAAGTAGAGCCTGTATCCATTAAAGTTATCAGCAGTGCTATGGCACCGGCAATAAATACAAGAAGGACAATATGTATTTTTTTCATGCGTCTTTGTTTGCGAATGCAAAGTTATGCCAAAAACAAGAACAGATTAACGCCTTGTTGACCTAACTTTTAAGATCAGCTGGGTATTTGGTGGCATTATTTGTAAGTCATTGTCGTTCTTTTGGGAGCGGCTTTGCCCTTATCTTTGCGCCATCTAAATGCTTGCTATTATATGTTATTTCAACTTACTGAAGAACAGCTGATGATTCAAAAGGCAGCCCGGGACTTTGCTAAAAATGAATGTTTGCCCGGCGTAATTGAAAGAGACGAAAAACAACAATTTCCTAAGGAACAGGTGATGAAACTGGCTGAACTCGGTTTTTTGGGTATGATGGTTGATCCAAAATACGGGGGTGCAGGTATGGACACTATTAGTTATGTGCTGGCTATGGAAGAAATAAGTAAAATTGACGCCAGTGTAAGTGTGGTAATGAGTGTGAACAACAGTTTAGTATGCTATGGGCTGCAGCAGTATGGTAATGAAGAGCAGAAGCAAAAATACCTGACCCCATTGGCCCAGGGAAAAAAAGATGGAGAACTATACATTGGTGCTTTTATGCTTAGCGAACCCGAAGCAGGCAGCGATGCAACATCTCAAAAAACAACAGCAGAAGATATGGGTGATCATTATCTGCTGAATGGAACTAAGAATTGGATTACCAATGGCGGCACTGCCTCAGTATATCTTGTAATGGCACAAACAGACCCTGCAAAAGGTCCGAAGGGAATTAACTGTTTGATTGTTGAAAAAAACTGGCCCGGGGTAGTGGTGGCAGCTAAAGAAAATAAACTCGGTATCCGTGGAAGCGATACACATACTGTTATGTTTAATGATGTAAAAGTGCCAAAGGCAAACCGGATAGGGGATGATGGCTCTGGGTTTAAGTTTGCTATGAAGACACTTGCCGGTGGCAGAATTGGTATTGCCTCCCAGGCATTAGGAATAGCCAGCGGAGCTTATGAGTTGGCAAAAGAATATTCCAAAACAAGAAAAGCTTTTGGTACCGAAATAATGAATCACCAGATTATCGCTTTCAAACTGGCTGATATGGCAACCCGGATTGAAGCATCAAGATTGTTATGTTTAAAAGCAGCTTGGGAAAAAGACAATAATATTGACTACACAGTTAGTTCTTCTATGGCTAAAGTATTTTCATCCGAAACGGCTATGTGGACGACCGTAGAAGCAGTACAGGTACATGGCGGTTATGGTTTTGTAAAAGAATATCATGTAGAACGGCTGATGCGGGATGCCAAGATTACACAGATTTATGAAGGCACCAGCGAGGTGCAACGGATTGTGATAAGTCGGAGTATATTAAAATAGGTTTATTTTTGTAAATTTGTTTACACCCCTGTTTATGCAAAATGAGATTGGTAAAATATTGGAACAATACTTTGTGGGCAAACCTGTTCACCGGGCATATCTTTTTGGATCAATAGTCAGGGATGAGCAAAAAGCGGATAGTGATATTGATATATTGGTGGAACTGGATTATGAAAACGGAGCCGATTATTTTCTTTTTTTTGATATGCAGCAACAACTTAATAAGCTGTTTAATAGAAAAGTGGATTTGGTAAGTTCAAAAGGTCTTTCACCACATATCAAACCAATTATCAACAGAGAAAAGAAACTGGTCTATGAAAGGAGAAAGAACTGATGAGATCAGGCTTCGTCATATCCTGGATGCTATTCTGTATATAGAAAAATTTTCTAACGGGAAAAAAAAAGATGACTTATATAGCGATGCGATGTACCGGTTTTCTGTAGAGAGACAATTGGAAATTATCGGGGAAGCATCCAATAATCTTTCTGCAACACTTATCTCACAACATGCCGATGTTCCCTGGCCACAGATAATTTCATTTAGAAATTTCATTGTACATGAATATTTCGGATTAGACCTTGATTTAATCTGGAATGTTATCGTTGTTTATATCCCTCCTTTCAAACTTCAGATTGAAAAAATACTGGTTGATTTATCGGATACTTGATTCTATGGCAGTTAATAAAGAAGTATATCATCAAATAATAACAGAGCTTGATTCTAAGAAAGTAGTTCTTGTTGCTGTTTCCAAAACCAAACCCGTTGAGGACATTCTTGAACTTTACAACATCAGACAGCGGGATTTTGGAGAAAATTATGTGCAGGAACTGGTGGATAAGGCTGCCCAACTGCCCAAAGACATCCGCTGGCACTTTATAGGCCACCTGCAAACCAATAAAGTAAAGTTAATAGCCCCCTTTGTGCAACTGATACATGGAGTGGACAGTCTAAAACTTCTGAAAGAAATTAATAAAGAGGCGGAAAAGAATAATCGCATAGTTAATTGTTTACTACAGGTTCATATTTCACAGGAAGAAACAAAATTTGGCTTGGACGAAGAGGAACTTGATTTGATAATTAGCCAATTTGTGGATTTGAAAATGATGAATGTAAGGGTCTGCGGGTTGATGGGGATGGCAAGTTTTTCAGAAAATATGAACCTGGTCAGGGAAGAATTTAAAAAGCTCAAAAAAGTTTTCGATAGCCTTAGTACTCCTGACTCACGACTAACCACTCTTTCAATGGGAATGAGCAGTGATTATAAAGTAGCGATTGAAGAGGGAAGTAATATGGTAAGAATAGGAAGCCTTTTGTTTGGAGAAAGGCCGGTCAACTAACAAACCCAAAACCGTTCTGGATTATTAATAAATTCTTCGTATTTTTTACACTTAAATATTCGGGCCATGCGGATTTATATTTTATTCTTTGTTTTATTGTTTTCTTTGTCTGCATCTTCACAGCAGGAAAGAGATACGGTATTAAGCCGTTGCCCAATTTTTATTACTGACACGGCTACGGCTAATAACTTTTTTTTGGAAGCCAGGCCTGCTACGCTAAAAGTTTACCGGGTCCGTGGCGATCTGACTATTGTTATCGAACAAAAAGATCAATTTTTTACTATGTTCTTTCGGGATAAAAAATTGAAGGCTTCCAAATACAAGATTTCTGTAAACCCCGATGGAAGGGGAGAACTTGCTGCAAAATATTCATTTCGATCAGGCGAACAGGTTTCTTATGTAAATGTTTCTACTGGTACGGTGGAAGTTACTTATGACAAGATAAAAAAGATATGGCTGCTTAAAGTAAGCGGTATGATTTCAAATCTTGTTGAAAGGTCAATTACCTATTACAAAGTGAGGGCTAATTTTACCATTAAGTAATTTTTTATTCTGATGGATAACCGGGAATGTTTAGCCCAAGTATAATATTTCTGATAGCCCTTAACATGCCATCTTTCATTTCCGTTTTCAGTACGCCATTACCACCTCTTGCATTCGTTTTTGTTTTTTCGATAGCAGGAAGCAACGGGTCATCATCAAATAAAAAATCTTCTATCCAGTATTCGGTTTTCCCATGTTCTTTAATGATCGGGTGGATGTGCCTGGGATTATTACTGTTTGGATATGAGGCGGGAACCAGTGTGTAGAATTTGTAAAACCCATTTACATCAGTTTTTATCCAGCCACGGATGTAGCCATGTCGTTTTGCCATTCCCTTTTCATCTCCCTTTTTTGGATAAATGCCAGTTTGGTCTGTGTGATAGATATACAATACAACATCGTTGGCTGGTGTTTTACCATCCTGGCGATAAATTATACCACTGATTTCAATTTTTGTTCCTTGCTCATTAAAATCAGGCAGCGTATCAGTTGTGCTTAGCATATCAAAGGCTAATGAACTTTCGAAAACAGCCACACAACCCTCACAAGAACCACCTACTTTTATTTCAGTGTCGTTTTTTTTCTTCTCTACCGGAGATTGAGATTTTTTTTGTGAGCAACTGCAAAAGGAAATTACAAATGACCATAATAATAAAAAGACCGATTTCATGCCTATAATTTTATCAAAGATGCAGCAATAGTACTACAGGTGCCAATTCTTTACATATAGGACTGTTGGGGCTTGACGAGAGGTAAAAATGGGTACTTGGTCAGGCAAAGCTTGCCACTGGTGTAATCTCTTTTACCGGCGGGAAGTTGTACTTTTATTTTGAACTATGCAAAGCACTTCCTTTTTGCTAAAATATAAGCTGCATCATCTTCTCTTCTGGATGCTGGTTTTTGGTATATGGTTTTTTCTCCGGGTAGATGATTACTCAACCCGGGAAAAGGCTTTTAAGGTTACACTTATCAAGGTGTTTGATCTTGCCGTGTTGATTAGTATTACAAATTATATCCTTATCCCCAGGCTCTTATATAAGAAGCACTATGTATTATTTGTACTTGCATTTACCTCTTTAATTATAATCAGCAGTATTTTTAAAATGAATATGCTGAGTCGGCTTTATAATAACCCTGAGCTTCTCAATTGGTCTGGTAGTTTTAAAAAAAGAATTTATGATAATGTTATTCCGCATTTTTTTTTGGTAACTGCTGGCGCCGCTATAAAACTAATGTTTGACTATGGGGCATTGCAGAAGCGAATGGCGGAAACAGCCAAAGAAAAAGCTGAGGCAGAGTTGAATTTTCTGAAATCACAAATCAACCCGCATTTTGTATTCAATTCACTGAATTCAATATATTTTTTAATTAATAAGGATAATGCTGATGCAAGGGGGGCTTTGCATAAATTTTCTGAAATGCTCCGGTATCAGTTATATGAAGTTAATGATGATAAAATCTCTATTGAAAAGGAAATTCTTTATTTAAAAGATTATATGGATTTGCAACAATTGCGAAAAGACGAGAAGTACATTGTGCAATTTAACTGTGCCCCCGATGTAAAAGGGTTTTCAATTGAGCCTTTGTTATTAATTCCTTTTGTAGAAAATGCCTTTAAGCATATTTCTCATGATAGTATTAAAGCCAATTATGTAAAGGTGGATATGTTTCTGGCAAACCATGTTTTTATTTTTTCTGTTGTTAATTCGAAAGAGCAACAACCAACTACAGAATCACACGGAGGTATTGGAATGGTTAATGTAAAACGAAGACTTGAGTTATTATATCCCGGGCGGCATGAATTGAAAATTGATAACACCGGGAATACATTTACTGTACAATTAAATCTTCAGTTATCATGAATATAAGCTGCATAATCATAGACGATGAACCACTGGCAAGAAAAGGGCTTAAAGAGTATATTGCTGATGTTGATTTTCTTGACCTCATCGGTGATTTTGAAAATCCACTAAAGGCAACGGATACAATCAGCAGCGGGGAAGTGCAATTACTTTTTCTTGATATTCAGATGCCTAAAATAACCGGGCTGGATTTTTTTAAAACCCTGCAAAATGCACCACCGGTAATATTTACCACAGCTTATCCGCAATATGCTTTAGAAGGATTTGAAGTAAATGCCCTGGACTATCTGGTGAAACCAGTTTCATTTGAACGGTTTCTTAAAGCTGCATTAAAGGCAAAAGACTATTATGAAGTAAGAGAAAAAAATAAAAAAGAAACTGATACTGCGGAATATTTTTTTATTAAGGCAGACAATAAGTTGGTAAAGATTTTATTTGACGATGTACTTTACATTGAAGCTTTACAGAATTATGTACTTATACATACGGTGACAAAAAAGTATATGACATACCTTACTTTTAAGTCGGTAGAAGATTATTTGCCATCGGATAAGTTTTTAAAAGTTCACAAGTCATATATCGTTGCTGCTTCAAAGATTGAAAGCATTGATGGCAATGATATACGGATTGGACAACAGCATATACCGGTCAGCCGGAATCAGAAGGATGAAGTGATGGATAGATTGCTGAAAGGGAAGTTTTTAAAACGATAATTGTTAATACTTACTAAAAACCAATCTCTTGTCGTTGAGGCGACAGAGAGGGGTAATTGCGGTGAGTAAATTTGTATTGATAACAAAAACCAATCAGGTGCGAAAAACGTTTATCTATTATTAAATTCTTTTTATGCGAAATCTTAATTTTCTCGCCATAGTTGCGGCAGTTTTTTTAGCTGCCAGTTGTAGTAATGCACAAACCGGTAGTAAGAAAAAATACCCGAACCCACCAGTGGCTAATAGTAAAACTGTTTATCCTGTAAAGTTTACAGATGCTGAATGGAAAGCCAGGCTTACTGAAATGCAGTACTATGTTCTCCGCCAGGATGGAACTGAAAGGGCCGGAACAGGTAAGTATGATCATTTTTACGAAAAAGGAACTTATTATTCTGCTGCTTCTTTGCAGCCGTTGTTTAGTTCAGAAACAAAATTTAATTCTGGTACCGGCTGGCCAAGTTTTTATGCACCCATTAGCTCTGATGCAGTAATGTTATTAAAAGACGAAAGCTTTGGCTCTGTACGCTGGGCTGTAGTAGATAGTAAAAGCGGATCTCATCTCGGACATGTTTTTGATGATGGACCCGATCCAACGGGAAAAAGATATTGTATGAATTCTGCTGCATTGATTTTTGTACCTGAAGGAGGGAAGGCACCGACAAGTTCAAAACCACAATAAGTCCTTTACATGCCAAAAAAATAGTTGCGGAAAAATTCGCAACTATTTTTATATACATACTTGTAGCATAAAATAACTAGTGAAGGTATCATATCTCTTTACTGCTTAACTGCCTCTTGTACCACCGGCTTTATGCGGTTTTACAGAAAAGCCGGATGCCTTTCCCGACTTGGCGATAAATTTTGAACCCTGGCTGCCGCCCGGGCTATTTTTTTTATCTTCCTTTTTTTTGCCTTTCTTGTTGTTTTGATTTAGTAACGACATAGGACTATTTATTTTTTATAAAGATAATGCTTATTCGCTAAAAGCAAGAGAGGAAACCACATACAAAAACATCAGTGAGGTAGTTCAAAAAGGTGTTTGAAAATGATTTCTGATTAATTTTTTCTTTTCTTTTTTCTGTCATAAACTATCTGAAATGTAACCGGTTGTTTTCGATAGGCTTTCACATGCCGTCCATCTTGTAAAGCCGGAGTCCAGTTTGGTGCTTTTCTCAGCAGCTTTATTACTTCCGCCTCCATGCCATAGCCATGGCGGGTTAGTGCTTTAATGTCAGATATTTTACCTTCTTTATCTACAACAAATTGTACAACCACCGTGTAAGTGCCTGCAGGTGCTCCATACTCCGCAGGTGTCGCTGCATTAATATTTCGTTCAAGAAAATTTCGCCAGGCCTCATCACCACCCGGAAAAGAGGCTTCAATTTCCACTTTGTCAAATATTTTATCTGCTGCACTATCAATACGAGGAATTGTATCCTTAAATATTTCCGGCTTAATGACATGCCGCACAGCAAATGGATTATTAAATGCAGTCAATATCATCAAACAGGAAAACGAAACTGGTATAAAAAAGCTTTTTAGTGGCATGTCTTTGTTTTGATTAAAATAGTTTATACTGTAACCGCAGATCTATAAAGTCTGCTGTGAATTTGTGGACTTTCATATTAAATCCTGCAAACAGATGTTTACTTAGTTTATACCGTAATCCCCAGCGATGGTAAAAAGGGGTTTTGTAGAAGGCAGGATAATTTGTAATGAAGCGGCCATATTGCTGGCTGAAAATAATCTTATTAAACAAGAACTCATGCCCAAGATACACCCCGGCTAATGTTGATGGTTTACTATTGCTGGCAGGCACACCTGGTGCATCAACAAATTTATTATAATATACTTCTGCTCCCAGTGACAGGCCGCTGATACGGCTTATTTTTTTTGTGCCCGTCAAAAAGATACCCACCATATAGTTGCGGGTATTTTTCCATTTACGGTGATACCCTTGTTTTGGTACAAACATCAGTCCGGCGTTAAGCCCGGCTTTATCCTCACTCCATTTATAGCGGGGCGGTTTTTTATACTTTGGTAAATAATTATTTTCAGGGTAATAGAGGAGTGCCGCTGAAAATGTACTCCAGTTTAATCCGGCATTAGGTTCTTTATAATTGCCGTTGGACATATGGTTAAAATTAGCATTGCCCTGAATAATTAATTTCTTTCCCAGGTGAATTCCAACTCCGGCTGATACATGCAGGTATGGCGTGATGTGCAAACTATAGTTATTGTTTTTAGGGTTTTTGCTACTATCGAAAGGGTTTGTAAAATAGCCCAGGCCCATATCTCCACGAAACTGAAACTGAAATTTTTTACCAATTCTGTAAACGGGTTCTAAGAAATAGGAGCCGATTAAACCACTGCCAAGAATAGATGTGCCAAGATAGTAGTACGAAACTGAAAAACCTCTTCGAATATAGGTTCTGCAATAGGCGTAAGACGGGGAATCAACATGTTGTTTCGACAAGTCAATAGAAAACCCTTTTGGTTTTGCATTTTCAATACTTTGCACATCGTTATTATGCACCAGTACTGCACCGGAGTGAAAGTTTAGTGCATATACTTTTTCAGGCAAATGTTTTTGAATAGTGGTATTGTCTTGCGCCAGTATCTGAAGTAAAGGGCATGTAGAAAATAATAAGAAAAAGTATCGCATATGAATGGGAAAGTATTTCAAAAAATGAATGAGGTGTAAGGTTTCGTCAGGGTTTGTACTACTTAAAAGTAATACTAATCATAATTTTTTTAGCTGTTTCAGTGTGATTATTTTTTCCAGCTTCAGCTACAAAAGTTGCCAGGTAAAGCCGTGATTTAT
>JAYVKT010000030.1:0-17731 GCA_043768195.1 Chitinophagaceae bacterium
TTGTTTTTATTGTCAACGGATGTGCCGGAGAATGATTATGTGTCGCAGACAATTACCCACCGTTTATATGATGCGAATGTGGCTACCAAAGTGGCTCAGTTTATTTTGCTGGGTGTTGGTGGTGCCAAATTAATGGATGTATTAGGGTTTAATCCTGAATTGTATCATCTTAATGAGGCACATGGTTTATCTGCTGCATTTTATCTGTACAACAAGTTCAATAGAAATATAGACGAGGTAAAGAAGCGGTTGGTATTTACAACTCACACACCAGAAGAAGCAGGTAATGAGAAGCATGATATTTATCTCTGTCATAAAATGAGTTATTTCTGCGGGCTATCGGTGGAAGAAACTAAAAAATTGTATGGCAACGACAGTGATCAGTTTAATCATTCATTAGCTGCGCTGCGGTTTGCACATATTGCGAATGGCGTATCGCAACTGCACGGCCATGTTTCCCGGGCAATGTGGGGAAAGTATGAAAACATTTGCCCGATTATTTCTATCACCAATGCACAGAACTGGCGCTATTGGGCCGATAAACAATTGTATCGATTTGCAGAAGCAGGAGACGACTATGGAATTGATGATCGGAAAAAATATTTGAAGAAAAGAGCTTTTGAAATTGTAGCTGACCAAACGGGTAAAATATTTAATCCTGATGTGTTTACTATTGTTTGGGCAAGGCGTTTTGCTGGTTATAAAAGAGCCGGGTTGATAACAACTGCGGAAGAAAGGTTTAAAAAACTAGTAAATAGTTCCAAATACCCGGTACAGATTATATGGGCAGGCAAGCCTTACCCGGTTGACCATCCTGCAATCAGTGAATTTAATCAACTTGTACATTTAAGCAAGCAGTATAAAAATGTTGCTGTGCTGATTGGTTATGAATTGGCCTTATCAAAAAGAATGAAACAAGCGGCAGATTGCTGGTTGAATAACCCGAGGGTACCAAGAGAAGCATCCGGCACCAGCGGTATGACGGCTGCTATGAATGGAGCCATCAATTTTTCTACCGATGATGGGTGGATACCGGAATTTATCAATCATGGTCATAACGGATTTGTGGTGCCTAAAGCAGACTATGCAAATATGGCCACCCATGAACAGGATGAGTATGATTTGAACAAGCTGTATGAAATTTTAGAAAACGAAATTCTGCCGCTATATTATTCCAATTACAGCACCTGGAGACAGGTGATGAAAAATGGAATGCGGGATGTTCGCATCCAGTTTGACAGCAACAGGATGGCACATGAGTATTATGAGTTGATGTATAGGTAGGGAATGTTCAGGGTCCGGACTGCAGATAACAAGCGAACGGTACGATCAGGCTAAATTCTTCAGCCAGCATGTCAGAAAAGCTCATTTTATAGGCAGGCTTTCATCTCTTCGTACAATTCGTCACTCCACCTTTGCGAACGACCGAAATCTAAAACCCTACCTTTATTCGGATAACAATTAATGTAAAATCCATTTTGATCAATCACAATTGTAACATAGTATGATTGTATTATAAGATTATTTTCAAAAAAACAAAAAGTAATTTTTGTCTGAACCAATCAGTTCCCAATGATTAATCTCCTTTTGCTTTTGAATGAGTCTTTCTTTATGATCCAGAGATTTATGATCCTCATAAAAAGTGATTTTCAACTTACGTATTGATTGAAATGGCCTGTAAATACTGAATACTATTAAGACAATTAAAATTATACTGCCAATCAATTGGTGATCTTCCCATTTAGTGTTCACATAATACAAACCCCAAATCGATACAAGACTCAAGAGTACATTTGAAAACCAGTCAGGTGAACTATTCGGAATATCCGAAGAGGAAACTTTATCATTCTTTATTATTTCTTCATATTTATTTAACAGTTCTTCCATAAACTTTCCTAACAACTCAAAAATATGTGAAAGTCTTCGCTTGCCATAAATTTCGCTTTCTCGTCTATAATAATGATTACTAAATCGTGACAAAAATTGTTGCTGGATTGTAAATTTTCGCAAATACAGCCTGATTAAATAAAACTTCTTTCTAACCCTTCCATCATTTTCCTCACCTGATAAATATCAGCCAGTTTACTAATTACACCTTCTACTAACGCATCCGGGCAGGAGGCGCCGCTGGTAATTAAAATTCTTACCGGTTCTATTGTCGGAAGAAAATCACTAGTTACTATTTCTTCTTTAGTGTGAAAGTTATGATGGAGTATTTCTTTGGCGGATAAAATCTTTTCTTCGTTATTAATGAAATAGGTAGGCAGCTTTTCTTCGCACAGCTCTACCAGATGAGAGGTGTTGGAAGAATTATAACCACCAACCACAATAGCCAGGTCAGCTTCTGTTTTTAGCAGACCGCTTACTGCTGTTTGGTTATCATTGGTAGCATAGCAAAGCGTATCTCTGGTGTCTGCAAAACGTTCTTCAGTGTTTTGGGGTTGATATTTTTGTATGATAACTTCTTTCAGGTAATCAGCAATGGCCTGTGTATCACTTGCCAGCATGGTCGTTTGATTTACCACACCTATCCGTTGCAAGTCTTTTGCTGCATCAAACCCGGTGGAGTATTGATTGCTAAACTCCGTATAGAATTGTTCCGGCAATTTTTCACCTGTTATATATTTTGCCAGTTCTTTTGCTTCTGCCATATCTTTTACCACCACAGAAGGTGCACCGGCAGCAGCATGAGAAAAGGTAGCTCTTGTTTCTTCATGTGTGGGTTTGCCATGAATGATGATGGTATAATCTTTTTTGGCAATCGCTTCGCTGCGGTTCCATACTTTTTCTACAAAAGGACAGGTAGTATTATATTTTTCTGTTTGAATGCCGATACGTCGCAGTTTCTCTTCTATTTCCAATGTAGTACCAAAGGCGGGAATCAATACAATATCCTCACTGGTTATTTCCTCAAAAGGAATCAGTTGTTTGCCGTAAGTATCTTGTAAAAAAACAATACCATGTGCCTGCAGGTCAGCATTCACCTGTGGGTTGTGAATCATTTCGCTTAACAGGAAAATTCGTTTGCCCGGATTTTCTTCTACTGTCCGGAAAGCAATTTCAATAGCATTCTCAACACCATAACAAAAACCAAAATGACGGGCCAGGTAAATTTGTAAAGGCCCAAAATCGAGCAGGGTAGGAGTGATATCTTTTTTCATCTTGTCCATTTCCTTCCGCTTTTTTTTAATGGCAGAAATCAACGGGCTGCGGTAAATGATCGGAACTTCGAAACTCTTCATGGGTGCAAAGATAACTTTGTTTCAGGTTTAGTGTTTCGGGTTTTGCGTGGCATTATAAAACGACTTTGGTGAAGGCAAAACCCGTAACACAACACACAAAACCCAAAACTTCTTATTACCTTCCCTCCAAAGTTCGATCTATGCGATACCTATTGCTTGCTTTTTCCTTTTCAGTATGGCTGGGCTCCTGCAAGCTGATGAAAAAAGACGAAGAAACTAAACCCAAAAAAATACAAGCGGCATGATAAACCGATTCAAACCTGTGGACTGGTCACACAACACTAATATTTATGAAGTAAATGTTCGGCAATACACAGAGCAGGGAACATTCAATGCTTTTTCTCAGCATTTACAGCGATTAAAGGAAATGGGAGTGAAGACATTGTGGTTCATGCCCATCACACCGATTGCCAAGAAAAACATGAAAGGTTCGCTGGGCAGTTACTATGCCTGCTCTGATTATACTTCTATCAATCCTGAGTTCGGTACATTAGATGATTTTAAAAACTTAGTGAAACAGGCACATGAGATGGGCTTTAAAGTAATTATTGACTGGGTAGCCAATCATACCGGATGGGATCATGTATGGACGAAAGAACACCCTGACTATTTTCTGAAAGATTCTGCTACCAATGATTTCAAAATTGCCTCGGGTATGGATGATATTATTGAACTGGATTTTAAAAACCCCGCCTTAAGAAAAGCAATGAAAGATGCCATGCAATTTTGGGTGAAGGAGTGTGATATTGACGGCTTTCGTTGCGACCTTGCTTTTTGGGTAGAGCTTGATTTCTGGAAAGAAGCAAGAAAAGAATTGGATGAAGTAAAACCTTTATTCTGGCTGGGTGAGTTTGATGAATTGGAAAAACCTGAATATGGAGAAGCTTTTGATGCCAGCTACACCTGGACATGGATGCACAAGACAGAGGATTTTTATAAGAAGCATGAAGCATTGGACACTTTGCTTTCGGTATTAAAAAAGTATGACGACCTCGGCGATAGTACCATGCGGGCATGGTTCACTACGAATCATGATGAGAATAGCTGGAATGGAACAGAATATGAAAAGTATGATAATATGGCAAAGGCAATAGCTGTTTTTAGTGCAACATGGAATGGATTGCCGCTGCTTTATTCCGGCCAGGAATTGCCCAATAAGAAACGAATAAAATTTTTTGAAAAGGATGCTATTGCATGGACGGGAACAAATGAGTTGCATGATTTTTATAAGACCTTATTGAATCTTAAAACAAATAACCCGGCTCTTCGGGGAGGCGATCCGGCAGTACAAACATTCCGTATTAAAACCAGCGACCCTAAAAATATTTTTGCATATTTAAGAAAAAGCGGAAGCAGGGAAGTGCTGGTAGTATTAAACTTATCAGGGCCGGTTGGTTTACGTTTTGAAATACTTGACGCTAATGTAACCGGAATTTATAAAAATGCGTTTTCAGGGTCGGCCAATGATTTTACTAACGAGAAAAGTTTTGAAATGCAGGGATGGGAATATTTAGTTTATGAGAAATAAATGATCCTGTACTGTATAAAAAAAGCCTCCGTTTCTTAAGAAGCGGAGGCTTTTTTATGAATATGCTATAAACATTACGGAACCGGTATCTCATCCAGATTTAACGGATACCTGTAAATACCTTCGTAACCAGGGTACATTCCTTCTAATTGTATGCTTTCTCCTTTCAGACTTCTTATGGCCTGGCTTAACTCTTCAATACTGGTAATATCCATCCCATTTACACTGGTGATAATGAAACCTGATTCCATTTTTGTCTTGCTGAATATGCCCCCGGATTTTATTTTCTTTACCAGTACCCCGCCTTCAATTTCATAAGCGAGGGCTTTTTTAGAATCTAATGTTTCTAAATCTGCACCTAATTTCTCACTAATACTTGTGGCGGCGATTTGGTCATAAGTACCGCTTTTTGCTGTTAGGGTGGCAGATGAAGTATATTCTTTCCCATTTCTTTTATAGGTAACATTTATTTTTTCACCTGCATTGTAAGAAGAAACGGTAGCCTGTAGTTCTGTCCATGAGCTAATAGTAGCATCATTGATCTTAGTAATGATATCGCCTGGTTTTAAGCCTATAGCAGCAGCTGCACCATCTTTGGCCACGTTGCCGATATGGGCACCATCACCTGCATCAAATTTATCTTCTGCTACGGAAATACCGAGGTAGGGTCTTTTTACATCGCCATATTTAATAAGATCGTTTACAATTTTTTTGGCAAGATTTACGGGAATGGCAAACGAATAACCTGCATAAGTGCCGGTAGGGGCATAGATAGCAGAGTTAATACCTATCAACTGACCATCAGTACCGATTAATGCGCCACCACTGTTGCCTTGGTTAACGGCAGCATCTGTTTGAATAAACGATTCTATGGGAGTCTGGCTCTGACGACCATTGATGCCTATATTTCTTCCTTTTGCACTAACGATACCGGCTGTTACAGTTGTTTCCAACGTAAGCGGATAGCCAATAGCCAATACCCACTGTCCTAATTTTACATTATCTGAATTACCGTATAACAGAAAAGGAAACCCTGTTCCATCTATTTTTAATACCGCCAGATCGCTGCTTGGGTCTTTGCCAATCACTTTTGCTTTATACACTTTTTTGTTGCTAAGAGTTACTGTAATTTCATCAGCTACTCCCTGTCCGCCATCTGAAACCACATGATTGTTTGTAATAATATAGCCATCATCACTAATTATAACACCACTGCCTGAAGCCCTTTGTTCTGGCTGCATTCTTGGACCAACACCATTATTGAAAAACTGCTCAAAGAGATCCTCCATACTATTTCCCTGGTTCCGGGGTAGTTGATTGTTTACTTTCTTGGCTGCAATTTTTGTTTTGATGTGTACTACAGCAGGTACAGCGGCATTTGCTGCTTTCGTAAAATCAACAGGCTCACCTGCGCCGGCCACATTGTCAAAATACCCGGCATAGTTTACCGGCAGGTTGCCGTTTGTAGTTTGTACAAAAGCGGATTCTTTGCGGCTAAACTTTCCATAGATCCAGACACTGGTTAGTGCAGATACGGCGCTGATTCCAACTATCAGCAAAATTTGTTTCCATTTCATAGTATTCTCCAATTTAAAATTAGGATGATTGTTTTCAAGGTTCTTTACATGCTCTACAAAGTAACGATGCGGTTTGTTTAATTGATTGCCACTAAAGCAGTTTAACAAATCATTTACCAAGCCCTTCGTACTTACTTTGCCATATAAAATTAATATGATTTATGAATAAATGAAATACCGTTGTTCACTGATTTTTCCACTTAAACCTATAATTCCAATAAAAATTTTAAGGTATCTGCTCCATCAGCATACTCATTTATGGAAGGGAATTGTCCTTTTCCAAAAGGGATAAATCCCTTGCCAACAATACATTGCAAGTCTTGTGCCTTTGGTAATTTTTCTGTCAAGTCGTCATTATCTATATAAAATTCATAATTCAACTGGCTTATAGGGGAAAAAATAGCAGTGTCTTCAATAAGAAGGATGGAATCATTACTCATATAATATTTCTTATTCAGCAGGTGCAGTGCCAGGTTGTAGTCGTAATTATTTTTGTATTTAAAATGGTCTGCCAGGTAGTTATATTTTTTAAAAGCCTTTAATAAAGGAACGAAATCATAGTCTTTTGGAACGTAGAGTTTTGTCACATTGCGACAGCCCAACCCAAAATATAAGTAAACATCATCTGCCAATTTTTCAAGGTCTGCTATCATTTCTTCGCTGGTAAGTACAGCTACTGATGTTCTGTTGCGGCGGATAATATTCGGATATTTACCAAAGTAGTAATCAAAATACCGGGATGAATTATTACTGCCGGTAGCAATGTAGGCATCACAGCCTTTCAGCATCTCTGAAAATTCCACTAAACTTTTTACTTCGTTATTCCAATCACACAACTTTTCAATAAGATGTTTTATCAGTACCTGATCTTTTGAGGAAGGTTTTATAAGGGCTTTATGACCACTGATAAAAACACAAAGAAAGTCATGAAAACCTACGAGAGGGATGTTGCCAGCCATTACTATCCCAATAGTTTGGGGTTTGAAGTTTGGGGTTTGAAGTTGGTAAGAGTCAGTCCAGGATTGCAGTTTATCTTTTTGTAGAAATAAATGAGCAATATTCCGGGTGGACATTTCCACAAATTCAGGGATGAACCATCCGTTTTCCCTGCTGGCTCTTTTCTTAGCCTCTTGCCATTGTTCATTATCCGATAAAATATATTGGCCCAGCTGAACTAATAAATCAATACGATGTTGTAAATTCATTCCCAATAATTAAATTTGCTACAAATCTAACCTTCAACCCGTTAATAAAATTATTATGGCTATTAAGATCACAGAAGAATGTATCAACTGCGGCGCCTGCGAGCCGGAATGTCCGAACAATGCAATTTATGAAGGCGGAGTGGAATGGGCTGTCGCTGACGGCACTTCTGTAAAGGGCTCCTTTACCCTGCTAGACGGCTCGGTAGTAGATGCAGACCAGAAGAATGCCCCGGTGGCAGTTGATGTTTATTATATAACACCCAATAAATGTACTGAATGCCAGGGTTTTCATGAAGAGCCGCAATGCGCTGCAGTGTGCCCGGTTGACTGTTGTGTACCGGATGAAATGTATCAGGAAACAGTAGATCAGCTAATGGCCAAAAAGGCTTTATTGCATATCTGATTTGTGCCGTTTATGTGCATAAATTTTATCGCCTTTCCGAACCAATCCGGAATGAAATTTGGTAACTTACTTAAGTATCTAAGGATATAAAAGCAGTGAAAACTGCCGAAAGAGTGACGGGTGATATGTTCCGTCGTAAAAAGGTGAAGGAGAAACGGCCTTCACCTTTCTTATTTTATCCCCTTAAAGCAGGAAATAAGGCAGTTTTAGCATTCTAAATTTTCAACAAACCAATTTTTCCACAATATTTGCAACTGTAAGTATAATACCTATTTTAAAAGATGAGGAAGAATATAGCTCTTGTTACCGGCGGTTTTTCTGGCGAGGCAGTAATATCCTATAGAACTGCCATCACCATTGACAATAATCTGGATCGCAACTACTTTAATGTTTATAAAATTGATATTACTCCGCAAGGCTGGTTTTATGAACTAACCGACGGTCGTAAAATCGGGATTGATAAAAATGATTTTTCAATCCAGATAGATAACCAGAAAATAAAATTCGATGCTGTTTTTATCGGCATGCACGGCACCCCGGGTGAAGACGGTAAACTTCAGGGTTATTTTGATATGCTGAAAATCCCTTACACAGGTTGTGATGCGGCCACCTCCGCCATTACGTTTAATAAAAGGTATGCTGTGGCCGTGGCAGGAATGGCAGGTATTGGTGTGGCAAAATCGGTCATATTAATAAAGAATAATTTTACCAGTCCGGACGAAATAATCAACACACTAAAATTTCCTGTTTTTGTAAAACCTAATAATGGCGGGTCAAGTATTGGAATGTCAAAGGTTGATAAATCATCTGACGAGTTAGGCCTGGCTATAGAAAAAGCATTTAAAGAAGATGACCAGGTGCTGGTAGAAGAAATGATAAAAGGGAGGGAGTTTACAGTTGGTGTTTTTAAAACAAAAGGAAATATTATCGTACTGCCGCTTACTGAAGTAAAAGCAGATGCTGACATGGCTTTTTTTGATTTCGAAGCTAAATACCAGGGCAAGTCAAGTGAGACTACACCGGCTGTTGTAGATGAAGTAATTGCCGATAAAATAAGAACGGCGGCAAAAAAAGTGTACACTGTTTTTAATTGCAGGGGAGTGGTGCGCATTGATTTTATATATAATGAAGAAGAAGGCAGGCCTTACATGCTGGAAGTAAATACAATTCCCGGACAAAGCGAAGCAAGTATAGTACCACAGCAGGTGAAAGCAATGGGATGGAGCTTAGGTGAGTTTTATACTAAATTGATAAACGAATGCCTCGGAGATTAGTTGACTTGAGTAAACTCTTGTGCATTATTTATATACATTGCATACCTGATTAATATGTTCAAATTCATTACCAATCGCCCCTTGTGGGTCAATATTCTGGCAGGCGTTTTACTGGCCCTGGGTGTTTTTGCAATTATTCTTCTTTCATTAGATTGGATAACGAGCCACGGCAAAGCAAGTACAGTACCCTCAGTAGCAGGAAAAAACTATGAAGAAGCCAAAAGAATTTTGAAGAAGGCTGGGTTTAATGTGGAAATCCAGGATTCTGTTTATGTGGACACGGTTAAACCACTTACCGTTATCAAACAACTTCCGGATGCAGATGAAGTGGTAAAGTCTAACCGTACCATTTTTCTCATCATCAGCCGTGCCGTACCACCATTGGTAGAAATGCCTAACCTGATTGGGTATAGCTATCGCAATGCTGAAATGGTATTAAAAAATATGGATTTAAAGATTGGCGACACTACTTTTAAACCAGACTTTGCTAAGAATGCCATACTGGAACAATGGTGCAATGGTGCACAAATAAATGCCGGGGCTAAAATCAGAAAAGGAAGTACGATTTCATTGGTCTTGGGTGATGGGGTTGGGAAGAAAGAGTTTACTGTACCTGTAATTACAGGAATGGAATTTGAGAAGGCTAAAGAAATTCTTGAAGCTAATGGAATCGTAATCGGAGCCATTGTTACCGATGCCAATGTAACAGATACACTTGGCGCCTGGATCTATAAACAAAACCCCGAACGGTTTGATGATGAGAAAAGGATACAGCGGATACGTTCCGGGCAAACTATAGATGTGTGGCTACAAGTGGATAAACCTGCTAAAAGCGACAGCACAGGTAAAAAACCATCCTCAGACTTATAATTATTAAAAATGCAAAACATTACTGTAGAAGAATTAAAGGCCCGGATGGATGCCGGCGAAAAATTAAATTTATTTGATTGCCGGGAGCAGCATGAGTATGCTGAGTTTAATATCGGTGCCACACTTATTCCGCTTGGTAAAATACAAACGATGCAGATAGATGAACTGGAAGGCTTACAGGATGAAGAAGTGATTATCCATTGCCGCAGCGGTAACCGAAGCGGACAAGCTTGTTTGTTTTTAGATGCAATGGGATTTAAAAATACCTGGAATGTAACGGGTGGTATGCTGGACTGGCAGGCGAAGTTTGCAAGTAAATAAAAATTTCTTCTTTTAAGGTTGAGAAATCTATTTCAACTTTAACTGTGCATAATAAGGATGTTCAGGGTTTACAATCAGTTCCTGCCTTAGCGGATGAATGAGCACATCCATCTCTTCCATTGGGATAGCTCCCAATAATGGTTCATTATCTCCCTGAAGTACTACAGCATTGCAGGTAGCAGTTCGGTTTTTAAATTTCACTTCAATAGGCCCGACAACATCATGCTCCACAACACTTCCATCAGCCATTATACTTTTTCTTTTTTCCTTAAATGGAAGCTGCAGTTGCTCCTGTATGGTTTCGTTAATCGCCATCATGTAGGCACCGCTGTCTACCAGCATATTTACCCGCATTTTTTTAATGTCATCTTTGTCAATCACATTTTTTCTGGCCAGGCCAATATCCTCTGCATTTATTAATTCGATATCTGCATATACCATTCCCATTGTAAATAGTTTTTACAAAAATACATTTTTCGCCAATATTTTTTTGCTAAATCTTGCCTATAACCTCACATTTACTCCCAACATAAAATTCGTCCCTGCCATCGGGAAATAATAATTTTCCGTCACCGTCTCTCCTCCAACAAAATAACTGAACGTATAACCATTGGGTTCATATTTTCTACCGAAAATATTATTTACTTGTGCTATAATGTTTACTTCTTTCAGGCACTTTTTCCTGATGGTATAAATAGCTCTTACATCTTGTGTGTAAAAAGCATTTAGCAAACGGCCATCATTCTCCGTATTATCTAAATACTGTTTGCTTACATACTTGCTCAGCAAGCTCAGCTCTGCATTTTTAAAGGGTAAGAAATTAATACTGGCTCCGCCAACTACATCAGGAGAGAAAGCAATATCACTTGATTGAAAACTATTGATTTTCTGTCCACCATTATCATAATCGTCAATAAACTCAGTAAAGTTCTTTACTTCATTCTGGCTCAAAGCAAGATTGGCTGTTGCATTTACCCATGAATTAAGTTTTATGCCGCCTTGCAGTTCAATACCCGCCCGGTAGCTTTCTGGAATATTTGTCCGGGAATATGCTCCTACATCGTTTATTTTCCCCGTCAGCACTAATTGATTTTTATAGCTCATATAATACAACGTAGCAGACCAGTTGTAATTGGCTTTTACTCTTTCAATTCCAATTTCCACATCGTTTAGTCTTTCTGGTTTTGGTTGTTGTGCAGTACCTGCCTCAAAGTCATCCCGGTTAGGTTCTTTATTGGCTATGCCAAAGGAGAAATAACTTTTCCATCCGTTTTTATTATAACTTATACCAGCTTTTGGGTTAAAAAAATTGAATTTATTTTTTATAGGTAAACTTGGATTATCCCGGAAGCCTTCTGTATTATATTTTACATGACGATACTGGAGGTCATAAAACAAATTCCAGTTGGTGGCAACTTGTGTTTGTTGCTTCAGATAAATATTAAAATCAGTTTTTAGTGCATCAAGGTCATACCAATTTTTTATATCAGTCAGTCCTTTTTCTGCCCAAATTATTTTTCCAAAATGCAATCCATCATACCGGGTATAGCCGCCACCGAATGTTGCTAGTGTTTTGTTGTCTTTGTACTGCAACGAAAAAATATTGCCATAGAAATCGTTGTCAAGCCAAAGCTGCCATATCATATCCGATTTTGTAACCGGTGTGCCGGTAGAAAGAGGATTGGGCATTCCATATTTCGAATACTTCTGCTGGGCTTTGTATTGTTCATAGTAGCCTTTTCCTTTTGTAAGAAACAGGGCTGTGTTGAAACTGATTCTTTTACCAATTAAATGATTAAAGAATAACTGGTAATGTGTTTGTGTATAGTTATCAGTTTCATTATCATAAGGTTCACTGGGCTTTTCTGTTCCTGCTGAGTTGTTTGTCCTGTTGCCTGCTATTAAATCTGCTTCTGAAATCCCGTACCATGCCTGGTATGTTTTTTCGTTACCGGAAAAAATATTTACCCGTACAGAAGATTTTTTACTGATGTATGCACTGGTAAAATGAAAGGATTTAAGATTGCTGCTGGCTCTGTCAATAAAGCCATCGCTGCTGATCCTGGACAAACGTATATCTGTAGTAAATCCATTTACCAAACCAGTTCCTGCTTTTATAGTATTCTTCCAGGTGTTGAAAGATCCATAGCTGTTATTGAATTCAGCGTAAGATTCTTTATTAACTTCATTGGTACTAAAATTAATACTGCCTCCAAATGCACCAGCTCCGTTCGAGGATGTGCCAACACCACGTTGTATTTGTATGCTTCCGGTTGAGGAACTAAAGTCTGGCAGGTCAACAAAAAATGTTCCCTGGCTTTCGGCATCGTTATAAGGAATGCCATTCAGCGTCACATTAATTCTGGTAGCATCTGTTCCCCGGATGCGGATACCGGTGTAGCCAATACCATTACCGGCATCCGAATTTATTACTACCGATGGTGTTTGATTCAGCAGAAATGGAATATCCTGCCCCAGATTTGTTTTGGCAATTTCTTTTTTAGAAATGTTGGTTTTGGTAAAAGGCGAATTTTCACCAGCCCTTACGGCTCTTACCTCTACCGGCGTCAATGCATAAAAACTGTCTTTTACTTCCTGCTTTTCTTGCGAAAAAGCTGCAATAGTTGTTACATAAAAACAACCAAGCATAATAATCCTCTTCATTTTTTAAGTTTTAAGCGGTTAAAAAATAAGAGGGAAATGCTGATGAGAAAGGTCAAACTATGAGCCATTGAAAACAACTCACCTCCCTACGCAGGCATTACCCTGACCAGGTTTACGGGTCTAATCTCAGATCGTTTGTCATGCTGAGCTTGTCGAAGCAAGCAAACGAACACCCCGGAACACTGTAAACTAAAGCCTTTTAAGTCAAAGGCTAAGAGCTATTGCAAAAATAGGGAAGAAATATTTAGAACTTATTGTAACTTTTCTACGCCGCCCTTCGTACTACCTCTAAACCATCGTTTATGAAGAAATTATTACTATCATTTTTATTAATTGCTGTTACCAGCACCGGCCTTTTTGCTCAAACCGTTATTAACGACCTTAATGCCGAAAAAAGAACTGTTTCCGGTTATCATGGTATTGACGTTGCAACGGGAATTGAACTTACATTAACAAACGGAAATGCGGAAGAAGTCGCTGTAAGTGCGGCAACAACTGAATTCCGGGATAAAATTGTTACTAAAGTGGAGAATGGGATTCTTAAAATTTATTATGAGAATAAAATGGGTGCAGTCAATAAAACGAAGGAAAACAAATATTTGAAAGCTTATGTATCCTATAAGATACTTGTTCAATTGCATGTAACAACCGGTGCTAAAGTAAAAATTAATGGGGTACTTAAATCTGCCTCTCTAAATATGGAAGTGAACACCGGTGGATTAGTAGAGGGTGAAGTTGATATTGCTTCATTAAGAGTAAATCAAAACACCGGGTCAAAAGTTACTCTTTCCGGCAAGGCGGATAAATTAGAAATTGAGGGAGATACAGGAAGCAAATTTAAAGGCGATGACATGAGTACATCCAATTGCAATGTAAAAGTTAGTACAGGTGCTATTGTTTCTGTAAGTGCAGAAAAAGAATTGCAGGCGAAAGCAAGTACAGGTGGAAGTGTAAAGTATAAAGGAAGCCCTGCGGTAAAGGAAATTAAAAGAAGTACAGGCGGCTCTGTAAATAAAATATAACAAGTCAAACACGAAAGAATGAAAAAGCTATCAGTTTTATTAATCGGGTTATTGATTGGTGCTGGTTTGTATGCCCAACAAGTAAACGACCCTAATGCAGAAGTAAGACAAGCAAAGGATTATCACGGCATCAGTGTATCAAGTGCTTTTGATGTGTACATCAGCCAGGGCAATGAAGAAGCTGTTGCAGTGAGTGCTGCTGAAGTAAAACACCGGGAAAGAATAAAGGTAGAAGTGAAAGCAGGCATCCTTCATATTGATTATGATGCTGACGGTAAGATGAATTGGGGAAGTGGGAATAAAAAATTAAGGGCTTACATTTCCTTTAAACAAATTGATCAGTTGAGAATAAGTGGTGCCTGTGATGTTTTTATTTCCGGCATTCTAAAAGCAGATGTGCTAAGTATTAATCAGTCTGGTGCCAGCGATTTAAAAGGAAAACTCGATGTAAATAAATTAACTGTTGACCTCAGCGGTGCATCTGACATAACTGTTACCGGAACTGCCACCCAGCTTTCAGTAGAGGCGAGTGGTGCCAGCGACTTTAAGGGCTATGACCTGGCAACTGATATTTGTAATGCAAGAGCAAGTGGCGCCAGCGATATAAAAATTACAGTGAACAAGCAATTATCTGCACAAGCAAGTGGAGCAAGTGATGTGAGATATAAAGGTAATGGCGAAATCAAAGAAGTAAAGAGCAGCGGCTCAAGCAGTGTTTCGAAAGGGTAATAAAATTAGTTTTAGTATAGCCATAAACTACAGAAGCCGGAACATATATTGTTCCGGCTTTTTCGGTGAAAAGACTTGTATTCAACTACGAATTTTGTTTGGAAAGTAAGGCTCATACGGCTACCTTTGCACCGCGAAGTAGAGCAGCGGTAGCTCGTTGGGCTCATAACCCAAAGGTCGGGAGTTCGAACCTCCCCTTCGCAACTACTACGAACTCTTGGAGGGTTTTGAACCCTCCAAGAGTTTTTAATTTTCCTAAACAGTTGCACTTTCAACTGGCAAGGATTGACTACCTACTCTCTTCTTGCTGTCCGAAGTGTGCATCTTCAGGCTATTATTAATAATGAAATCTGGTTTTATAAACATATTTGGCAGACCCAATGCCGGCAAAAGTACCTTGCTTAATGCACTGATGGGTGAAAAATTGGCTATTGTGTCGCCCAAAGTACAAACAACACGGCATCGGATTAAGGGCATAATAACGGAGAAAGAGTACCAGGTTATTTTTTCAGATACCCCCGGCATAATTGAACCCAAATATAAACTGCATGAAAAAATGATGCAGGCTGTAAAAGGAGCATTGGAGGATGCAGATGTGGCCATGCTGTTGGTAGATGTAAAAGAAAAGTGGGAAGAATGTGATGTTATATTTACAGCACTGCATTTAAAAGTACCTGCTGTTGTGGTGTTGAATAAAATAGATCTCGTTAGTGAATCAACAATAAAAGAAGCGATTGATTTCTTTTCAGTAAAACCGTATTGCAAAAAAGTAATTACCATTTCTGCTTTGTCTGGCATTAATAAGAAGAAACTGATAAATGCTTTTTTAGAATTTATACCCGAAGGTCATCCTTTTTATGAAGGAGATGATATCAGCGATTTGAATACAAAATTTTTTGTGAGTGAATTGATACGGGAAAAAATTTATGAACTGGCACAGGATGAGATACCGTATCATACAGCGGTACTTGTCAGAGAGTATAAAGAAAAAACAACCTTGGTAAAAATAGTGGCCGACATTATCGTTCACCGGGAAACACAAAAAGCTATCCTGATTGGCGATAAAGGTTCAATGATAAAGCGAATAGGAACAGAAGCAAGAAAAGACATCGAAGCATTTATACAACAAAAGATATTTTTAGAATTATTTGTAAAAGTGAAACCGAAGTGGAGAGAGAATGAGATGCAGCTGAAGGAGTACGGGTATTAAAGCAGTTCATGGTAAATGGTTCATAGTAGATAGAAAGAGCCAGTTTCCCATGAACAATTAACAATGGACTATCAACAAGAATTATGTCATTTACAGTAGCAATAGTAGGAAGACCAAATGTTGGAAAGAGTACACTCTTTAACCGGTTGCTTGAGCAACGCAAAGCCATTGTTGATGATGAAAGCGGCGTAACCCGTGACCGTCAATATGGGGTTACAGACTGGAACGGTAAAACGTACAATGTAATTGATACCGGCGGTTTTGTGTCGGGTAGTGAAGACGTATTTGAAAAAGAAATTGCCAAACAGGTACTTGTGGCAGTAGAAGAAGCCAATGCTATTATATTTATGGTGGATGCTGCCACCGGATTAACTAATCTGGATGATTCAATGGCAACTGTACTCCGGCGCTGCACAAAACCTGTTTTTCTTACCGTTAATAAAGTTGATAGTAATGACAGGCTGCTGGAAGCATCTGAATTTTACAGCATGGGCTTTGAGCATATTTTTTTTATTGCTGCTGCCAGCGGTAGCGGTACCGGCGAATTATTAGATGCTGTTGCGGCACTTATTTCTGAAGATGCGTCGGAGGAAACAAAAGATATAGATGCACTGCCGAAGTTCGCCATTATGGGCCAGCCTAATACCGGTAAATCATCATTGCTGAATGCATTGATTGGAGAAGAACGGACTATTGTAAGTGATATTGCCGGCACCACCCGTGATACTATTCATACGCATTATAATCTTTTTCAAAAAGAATTTGTGCTAATTGATACCGCAGGCATCCGCCGGAAAGCCAAAGTGCATGAAGACCTTGAGTTTTATTCTGTAATCCGGGCAATTAAAGCGATGGATGAAGCAGATGTTTGCCTGATATTGATTGATGCGGAGAAAGGAATCTCAGCACAGGATCTGAATATTTTTAGCCTGGCAGCCAAAAAGGGGAAAGGCATAGTTGTATTAGTAAACAAATGGGATCTGGTAGGAAAGGAAACTAACACGGCAAAAAAGTATGAAGAGGAACTTAAGAAAAGATTTGCCCCATTTAGCGATGTTCCGATCTTATTTATATCCGCAAAAGAAAAAACAAGAATTTTTAAGGCTATAGAGATAGCCCTGGATGTTTATGAAAACCGTCAGCGAAAAATCCCTACATCAGAACTGAACGATATCATGCTAAAAGCAGTACAATCTTATAACCCACCAGTGGTGCGGGGTAATTCCATTAAGATAAAATTCATTACCCAACTGCCGACTGCTGTACCTTCTTTTGCCTTTTTCTGCAATTTCCCCGACGATATTAAAACTCCATATAAAAACTACCTCGAAAACCAGCTTCGGCAGAATTTTAATTTTGCAGGGGTACCTATTAGGATTTTCTTTAGAAAAAAGTAGGCAACTGGTCAAATAACTGACAATTTTTACTTTTTAGCCGGACTTACTTTGTGGCTTCCTGGAGTTACCAGGAAATAAACTAAAACAAAGTATATGAAAAAATTATTGGTAATACTGGCTGTAGCTGGTATAATGACTGCCTGCAATAGCAGCAAAGAAAAAAAAGCTGATGGTATGAATGACAAGATGGAGGAAAAGATGGACGGCAAAATGGAGGATAAGATGGAGGAAAAAATGGATAACAAAATGGAGGAGATGAAAGATACTATGACAAAGAAAATGGACGACG
>JAYVKT010000031.1:0-2129 GCA_043768195.1 Chitinophagaceae bacterium
GGATAATCTGGAAAAGAAATTTGCAGCTAATGAAGCTGCAAAAGAATCCCTTAAACCATTTGTAAAAATTAAACTGGATGACTGCCTTTCACAATCGCCTTCTACAATGAAAGAATTAACGGAGCAAGTGAAACAGAAAAATATTTACACTGTACTTCGCAAAAATGCTGAAGGAAGGCTGTTCGGAATCACATTTATTGACAATCAAAACAGGGTTGTTTTTAATGGCAGTGATTTAGGTAAAGGTTACAGTGCTGCGGCATTGCAAACCAGGTTGGCGACAGGCACTGAAAAATTACTTACCAATGATGAAACGAAAAGTAGCAGTTCCGGTAGTTCCATTAAAAAAGAAATGGGCCAGCAAAAACAGCAGGATAAAACAATTCTTCTCACAACAAAAACGGAAAGCCTGTTAGATTTGCTGCTATCTACCAAAGAGCAATACGATAACATACCCAACAGCCTGCTAAAAAAGAAACGAAAAAAGAAGAAACAAAATTTGTAATTAGTAAAACGATGTTATGTCACATACAGGAGAGAATGAACAGGGGCTACGGAAGATAGTTGACCTGACAAGATTTGCCAGTATTTTCATTTTGCTGCTGCATTTTTATTATTACTGCTATGTAGCATTTGAGCAGTGGGAAATTACAAGTACCATCACAGACAGGTTGATGAAAAATATTTCCAACACTGGTTTATTTCGTAATCAGCTTACATCAAAATTTATGGCATTGGGACTGCTGGTAATTTCGTTATTTGGTGCACAGGGTAAAAAAGATGAAAAGATAAATTGGAGAAGCATCACTGCTTATTTATTGATTGGATTACTGCTCTATTTTTCAAGCCAGCTTTATTTTAAACTACAGTACGATGTGCAAACAGTCGCCATTGTTTACATCACCGCCACTGGCATTGGTTTTTTATTGATACTGGCTGGCGGCAATTTACTCAGCCGTTTAATCCGGTTAAATTTAGGTGACGATGTTTTCAATTCCCTCAACGAAACTTTTCCGCAGGAAGAACGATTAATCTCCAATGAATACTCCATCAACCTGCCTGCCCGATACAACCTGAAAAGCAGGGTAAGAAAAAGCTGGATAAATATCATCAATCCCTTTCGGGGCTTGTTGGTAATTGGTAGCCCCGGTGCAGGTAAGAGCTGGTTTGTAATTCAGCATGTCATCAAGCAGCATATTGAAAAAGGCTTCGCCATGTTTGTATATGATTTTAAGTACGATGATTTGAGCCGCATTGTTTACAACTGGTTGCAGCAAAATAAACACAACTATTCAGTGAAGCCATCATTCTACGTAATCAATTTTGACAATCTCTCTGTATCTCACCGCTGCAATCCGCTTGACCCAAACAGCATGAATGATATTACAGATGCCACAGAAAGTGCAAGAACAATTTTGTTAGGGCTTAACAGGGAATGGATAAACAAGCAGGGTGATTTCTTTGTGGAATCACCCATCAATTTCGTTACAGCTGTTATCTGGTTCCTGCGGAAATATGCGGATGGAAAATATTGCACCCTGCCGCATGTAATAGAACTGATGCAGGCAGAGTATGATGAACTGTTTCCGGTGTTGAACACACAGCCGGAAATTGAAGTGCTGGTAAACCCTTTTATCACTGCATACCAAAACGATGCAATGGAGCAACTGGAAGGGCAGGTTGCCTCTGCCAAAATTGGTATGGCAAGATTAGCAGCGCCTCAGCTTTATTGGGTGTTATCCGGCAATGATTTTACGTTGGATATCAACAATCCTAAGCATCCCAAAATTGTTTGTGTAGGCAACAACCCGGAGAAGCAACAAATCTATGGGGCAGTTTTATCGCTGTATGTTTCCCGGTTGGTGCGGCAGGTAAACAAAAAAGGAATGCAAAAATGCAGTTTGGTGTTTGATGAATTTCCTACTATCTACTTCAACAACATTGACAGCCTGATTGCTACCGCAAGAAGTAATAAAGTTGCCACCACTTTAGCTATGCAAGATTTTAGTCAGCTTAAAAAAGATTATGGCCGGGAGCAGGCTGATGTGATTGTAAATATTACCGGCAATATTATCAGCGGCCAGGTAATGGGTGAAACAAGTAAACTACTGAGTGAACGGTTTGGAAAA
>JAYVKT010000032.1:0-2149 GCA_043768195.1 Chitinophagaceae bacterium
AACCTATTCATGATAAATATGAAACCTTCTTTCATTATTTCGATATGGTTTCTGTTATCATCTTTAGCCTGGAATATATTCTTCGGGTGTGGAGCAGCAACCATGAAGAAAAATACAAGCATAGCGTATGGGGCCGGGTGAAATATATGCTGTCACCGGGTGCACTGATAGACCTGATTGCAATAATACCTTCTTTCCTGCATGCATTTATTGGTCTTGATCTAAGAGTATTAAGAATGTTGCGTTTGCTGAGAATACTTCGCCTGTTTCGTCTTACAGCTTACACAAAACCAGCCCGGATGATTGCTAATGTATTTAAGAAAAGGGCTAATGAGCTGGCATTAAGTTTTGTTCTGGCAGTTTTTCTCATCATCATCGCATCCTGTATCATTTATTTTGCAGAACACCTTTACCCAAGTGAAAAAGAAAGCCTTTTCAAAAGCATTCCGGCTACACTTTGGTGGGCAGTAGTAACACTTACGACCACAGGCTATGGGGATATGTATCCCTTAACTGCTATTGGAAAAACAATGGCGGGTATCATCATGCTGACAGGTGTTGCTTTTTTTGCTTTACCTGCCGGTATCATCACTGCTGGTTTTATAGATGAGTTCAGACTGAGCCGGGTAAAGAAAACACACCGTTGCCCTCATTGCGGAGAACATATTGAGATAGATGACCATGACTATAATGGCCACCATTAAAAAGCCGGTCTCGTTTAAAACGAGACCGGCTTTTCTCTTACACTTATCTGGTTATTAGAATCCCTTCTTTGCCTTAATGTTATATTTCTCTTCGTAACGTTCGTTCAATTGTTTTTGCTTATCATCCAGGTTTATTTTCCGGCCTTGTATAAAAGCATCGGTAACATTATTAGTCCGCATATCTAAAATATCGCCGGAGCTAATGATGATATTGGCATCTTTTCCTACGGCAATACTTCCAATCTTATCGGCGCCCATAATTTTTGCTGCACTTGATGTAATGGCAGCTAATGCCTGTTCTTTTGTAAGGCCATAAGCAGCAGCAGTACCTGCATTAAAGGCCAGGTTCCGCCCACGGTTTTGCGAATCATCATCTGATAAAGCAAATAATACACCTGCCTTTTGTAAAGCCGCAGCGGTTTTATAAGGCTGATCCACATCATCATCCGAAGTAGTAGGAAGACTGTGTAATTGATTTAAGATAACAGACACACCATGTTGTTTTAATAAATCAGCCATCTGCCAACCTTCGCTTGCACCAACAATCACCACATCAAATCCAAACTCTTTTACAAAATCTAATGCCACCAGCATTTGTCGTACCGTGTTGGCATGCACATAAAATTTTTGTTTTTTAGTAAAAAGATTTTTCACTGCTTCAAACTTCAGGTTTGTTTCACCGGCACCGGCTGCCTGGTAGGCTTTTGCTTCTTTAAAAAAAGATTTTAGTTTTTCTATTTTCTCCAGGCCTTCTTTTACAGGGTCAGTAGGTTGTACGCCGGCATTAGGCCCGCCAAATCCACCACGACCAAAAGTTGGTCTTGGCATTAGTGTAGGCATATACAAATGCATTCCGCCATCCATCTGAAGGGCGGCGTCCTCCCAGTTCCAGGCATCTAACTGTACGACAGATGATGAACCCGCAAGAAAATCTCCCTGTGGTATTACATTAGCAGCAAGAATGCCGTTGGAACGAAGTGTATTGATAACTTTTGAATCTGTATTGTAAGCTACTATAGAACGGATATTAGGATTCATATCACCAATCTCCTTTACATCATTCGAGGCTTTTATAGAACTTAATTCTATAAGTCCAAGATTACTTGTTGGAAGTACGAGGCCGGGATAAACCTGTTTGCCCGCCGCATCAGTAACTTCTGCACCCGCAGGTATTTTTACATCCTTACCAACAGCAGTAATTTTTCCATTCTCGATTACAATGGTTGCATTTTCAATAACTGTCCCTTCGCCAGTATGTACAGTTGCATTCTTAATGGCTATGACGGTTTTTTGTGCAGCAGCCGGAAGCACATTCGACTGGGAATTGGCAGAAAGCATAGTTCCCAGTACCAGTATTGATAAAAATATTTTTTTCATATAAAGAGTATTTAGTCGTTATTAATATCATCTGAATCAATTACCAATAAACCATGACTATGTCCATG